>CANRJL010000031.1 GCA_947630935.1 uncultured Bacilli bacterium
CACCAATTTAGCGAATGATAATACAAGTGATAAAAATATTAGATACATTGGAGCAAGTCCGAATAATTATGTTCGCTTTAATAATGAGTTATGGCGCATAATTGGAGTTATGAACAATATTAAAACAAGTACTAGTAGTACTGGTGAAAGTCGGTTAAAAATCATCAAAAATGATAGTATCAGCAATATTCAATGGGATAGTGGCAATATAAACGATTGGGCAACTGCCACAATAAAAGAAGTGTTACGCCACAGTAATGAAGCTAATTCCAATTTAGCGTCCGATGCCGTATGGAATTTAGGTGGTATAGATAATTATGGTAAAACCGCAAGTGGTTTTTATACAGCTGAACGTGGCACTGCTCATTATGGAGATAACGCAACTACTTGGACAGGTAGAGTTGGCTTGATGTCCCCAAGTGACTATGGCTTTGCTGTAGGCGGAAGTGTCAGAGCAACTTGTTTAAATACTATATTATATAGTTATACCACTAACTGTATGAGTTACAATTGGTTATATGACAATCAAAATAACCAATGGACTATAATTCCTTATCTTGTAAATAGTTATGGAGCCACCCTTTTGCTTAGTAGTGGTACTGTAACCAATATTCCAGCAATAGATTATTGTCTAGCCAAACCAGTTGTCTATCTAAAGTCTTCCGTCAAAATAATCAGTGGTAACGGCACTAGTACTTCTCCATATGTATTAACCATTTAGTATTAATATTTTTTGAAGAAAATAAATCATATTTAAAAAAATTTTGTAATTTCTTAAAATACGTATTATAATCACATAAAAGGAAGGATATTTATGACTTTTTCTACTAAATTAAAAGAAGAAATTGCAAATTCTCCATCTTCTAGAGTAATAATTGAAAGTGAATTATCAGCCATTATTCGTTATGATTCTCTTATCTCAAAAGATAGCGTCATTTTAACTTTTGAAAATGGCTCTGTCGCTAGAAGAGTATATCGTTCATTAAAAGAAATATTTCATTATCCTATTAAAATTATTATTCGCAATCAAAAAAGACTTCGGGCTAAGCAAATATATATATTAGAAATTCATGAAGGAGCATTAGATGTATTACATACACTTCATATTTATAAAAATAATCGTTATCATGCAGTTGATGAAAGAATTTTTGAAGATAAAGAGCAAGCTATGGGGTTTGTTAGAGGAATCTTTTTAGCCAATGGCTCTATTAATGACCCCAAAACCGGAGGATATCATTGTGAATTTGTATTTCAAGTGAAAAATGATGCCTTATTTCTAAATAAACTTTTACATAAAATGAAATTTACAAGTAAAGTATTAAAACGTAATAATCGCTATATGGTTTATTTGAAATCAAGTGAAGAAATAAGTGATATAATTCGCCTATTTGAAGCTCCCAATTGTTTATTTTATTTTGAAGATATTCGTATTTATCGTGACCATAAAAATATGTTAAATCGTTTAAATAACTGTGATATTGCTAATCAAGAGAGAAGTTTAAAAACTGGTTCAAATCAAGTTGAACAAATAAATTTTTTAAAAAGAAATGATTTGTTTTCATTGTTAGATGACAAGACCAAAATAGTTTTAGAAGCCAGATTAAAATATCCAGAATCTTCTTATCAGGAGTTAGCTGATATCATTACAACAGAATATAATTATAAGATTGGCAAATCAGGAATTAATCATCATTTTATTAAAGTAAAAAAATTAATAGACAATTATAATAAAAAGGCTTAAAGAATTTCATCAATAAGCCCATATTTTTTAGCTTCCAATGCATCCATATAATAATCACGGTCAGTATCTTTAGCAATTGTTTCTAAATCTTGGTTTGTTGCGTCAGCTAAAATTTGATTTAATTTCTCCCGAATTTTTAAAATATGTTCACAAGCAATTTTCATATCTGAAGCTTGTCCTTGCATCCCTCCTAGTGGTTGATGAATCATTATTTCAGCATTTTTTAAGGAACATCGTTTACCTTTTGTGCCTGCGCTTAATAAAAAAGCTCCCATTGATGCCGCCATTCCTAGACAAATAGTTTTAACATCGCTTTTTATATAATTCATAGTATCATAAATAGCTAGACCACTAGTAACCTTTCCCCCAGGACTATTAATATAAAAGTATATGTCTTCATTACTTATACTATCTAAATATAAAAGTTCACTTATAATGATATTTGCCTCATTATCATCAATTTCTCCACATAAAAAAATAATTCGGTCTTCAAGCATTCTTGAGTATAAATCGTAAGCTCGTTCTCTATTATTTTCTTTTTCTAAAACTGTTGGAATTATATTCAAAATTATCACCTAATAATATCATAGGAAGAAAAAGTAAAAAGTATTCAAAAAAAAAAGAAATTATGTTAAAATGTATTAGAATAAAGAGGGAATAAAAATGAGTGAGATTACAGTAACCTATCATAATGAAATTAAAACATTTTTGAAACCGATTAGTTATTATGAAGCAAGTCTTGCTTTTAATGTAACTCATGCTATGGCTGCTAAAAGTGCCGAAACAATTTTACCATTATATGAAATGATTAATGAAAATCAGAATGTCGAATTTATAGATATTACTCAAGTAACAGGATATAAAATATATCAAGCTGGCTTAAAATATTTATTTTTAGTAGCAGTTAAAGAAATATTCCCTGATAGTGAAGTAAAGTTTCTCCATAGTGTCCCTAAAGGAATACTAAGTGAAGTCATGTTAAATCGCAATTTAACAACTGAAGATATATCTAAAATAAAAGGAATGATGGCCAAAATAGTCACTAATAAAGAATTATTTGTTCCCTATCATCTTAAACCAAAAGATGCTTATAAATATTTAAAAGATAAAAACGTTCAAGAAAAAGCTGATATGATTCAATATTTTTCAAAAGATTTAGTAACTATGTATCGTCTAAAAAATCATTTTAATTATTTTTATACTATTATGCCTCATGATACTTCAAGTATAAATCGCTTTGAATTAATAAATATTGGCAAAAATCGAGTTGTTTTAGTTTGTCCTAGCTTAAATTTAAATGGTAAACTACCGGAGTATGTTCATTATGAAAATATTATTGAAAATTTTTTGGATACGCAAACATGGTTAAAAAAATTAAATTGCCAATACTTATCAAATATTAATAGTTTAGTCTCTAATTTTGAAATTCAAAACTTTATTGCTATTAATGAAATGAAATTTCATGAAGATATTCTAAAATGTAGTGAAGAAATAATCAAACAAAAAGATATTCGTTTTGTTTTAATTGCCGGTCCTTCTAGCAGTGGTAAAACAACAGCTATGAAAAGATTAAGTACTTGTTTTGAATGTCAAGGGTATAAAACATTACAGTTATCAACCGATGATTTTTTTGTTAATCGTCTAGATACCCCGAAAGATGAAAATGGTCAATATAATTTTGAAAGTTTAGAAGCCATCGATTTAGCTTTTTTTAAACAAACTTTAACATCATTATTAAATGGCTTAGAAGTTCAATTGCCTGAATATGATTTTAAAGAAGGGAAAAGGCTTTTAAAAAGCGAATATACCAAATTAGAAGAAAATAGTTTAATTATTATTGAAGGACTTCATTGTTTAAATGATGATTTACTACCTTTTATAGATAATCGTTATAAATATAAAATTTATTTAAGCCCATTTATGCCTTTAAATATTGACCGTCATAATTATGTTTCAACTGTTGATTTAAGGCTTATAAGAAGAATTACCCGTGACCGTCGATATCGTGGACGAAGTGTTGAAGAAACCATAATTGATTGGGATAGTGTCCGCAATGGTGAAGAAAAGTATATTTTTCCATATGTTGCCCAAGCTAATAAAATTATTAATACAGCTTTAGCTTATGAACTTGGCGTATTAAAAGTATATGCTTATCCTTTATTATACTCAGTCCCTTTACAAAGTAGCTGTTATTCAGAAGCACAACGTTTAATAAATAGTTTAGAAGCTTTTTTAACTATTAATAGTGAATTAGTTCCTAAAGATTCTATTCTAAGAGAATTTATTGGTTAAAAAAATGAAAAAAAATTATAATAATAAAAGAATAATAAAATTTTTAGTTATTTACGAAAGGAAGATATTATGAAAGTAGCAATTAATGGCTTTGGCCGAATAGGAAGATTAGCATTAAGACAAATGTTAGTAACAACTGATTTTGATGTAGTTGCAATAAATGATTTAACAGATGCTGAAAATTTAGCTTATTTATTTAAATATGATACAACTCATCGTTCATTTCATCCTGAATTAATATCATCTGAAAATAATTATTTAGTTATTAACAAAAGTAAAAAAATACCTGTTTTTAATGAAAAAGACCCTAATAATTTACCATGGAAAGAATTAGATGTTGATTTAGTCTTAGAATGTACTGGGTTATTTACTAATGAACAAGATGCCATGGCTCATATTAAAAGTGGTGCCAAAAAGGTTTTAATTTCTGCTCCTGGTAAAGGAAATATGAAAACTGTGGTGGCTAATGTTAATGATAATATTTTAGATGGTAGTGAGCAAATTGTTTCCGCAGCTTCTTGTACCACCAATTGCCTAGCGCCCGTCTTAGATGTTTTAGAAAAAGAATTTGGCATTGAAAAAGGTTTTATGAGTACTATTCATGCTTACACTAATGACCAAGCAACTTTAGACATTGCTCATAAAAAAGGCTATTTATCAAGAAGAGGCAGAGCCTGTGCTTCTAATATTGTTCCCACTAAAACAGGAGCTACTGCTGCAATTAAAAATGTTTTGCCTGACTTAGATGGTAAATTAATGGGCGAAGCATATCGTGTTCCGGTAACTGATGGTTCTGTAATTGAAGTTATCTTAGAATTAAAAAAACCAGTAAATGCCGAAGTAATTAATTTAACTTTTAAAAAATATGTCAATGAAACCTTAAAATTTACAATGGACCCAGTAGTTTCAAGTGACATTATTGGGGAAAAATGTGGCGCGCTTGTCGATGGCTTACTAACTAGTGTCTTAGAAAGTAATAATACTACTTTAGTTAAAGTTGTCGCGTGGTATGATAATGAAATGGGTTACACTGCTCAAATGCTAAGAACAGCCAAAAAAATGTTTGAAAGATAAGAACTATCTTTTTTTTAAACTAAGAATATCTTTTCGAGTCAAAACTCTTATGATATACTTAAAAATAATAGAAGGGAGGACAATCAGGCTTAACCTGATTATATGCTAATGAAAAAATGTCTTCAAAATATGGAAATAAGAAATAAAAAAGTAATTTTACGAGTTGATTATAATGTTCCTATGATAGGTGGCAAAATAATTGATGATACAAAAATGAAATTAACTCTTGATACAATTTATTATTTATTAAGTGAAAACTGTAAAATTATATTATTAAGTCATTTAGGTAAGGTAAGAAGTAATGAGGATAAAAAGAAGTATTCTTTAGAACCAATAGCTAATCATTTAAAAACTTTATTAAATAAAGAAGATATATATTTTTCAAAAGATAATTATGGTTCAGAAGTAATAGCAAGAGTTGCCAAAATGCTTCCTCAAGAAATATTAGTATTGGAAAATACTAGATTTATGGATGTCCCAAATCGTTTAGAAAGTACTAGTGACCCACAGCTATCTGAATTTTGGGCTAGCTTAGGAGATGTTTATGTTAATGATGCTTTTGGAACAGCCCATCGGAAACATGCTTCTAATTATGGCATAGCTAAATATATTCCTAGTTGTATCGGCTTTTTAATGCAAAAAGAATTAGGGATGTTAAATCGACTTGTTCTACATCCTATTCATCCTTTCACTGTTATTATGGGTGGAGCTAAAATGGACGATAAAATGCCTTTAATAGAAGCACTTCTTCCTCAATGTGACCACTTATTATGTGCCGGAGCAATTGCTAATACTTGTCTTAAAGCCTTAGGTTTTTCTGTCGGCGAATCTTTAGCAAGTGACAATCTTGAAGTAATCAAAAAAGTCCAATCTTTACTTTTAAAATATAAAAATAAATTTATCTTGCCATTAGACGCGATTGTTGGAAGTACTTATGACCAAAATTATATTCAATATAAATTAATAGATAAAATTACGGATAATGATATGATTTTAGATATTGGTACTAAAACTCTTCAAAAATTTAGTAGTGCTATTTTAGAAAGTGAAACAATCTTTTTAAATGGGACAGTCGGAGTTTATGAAAATTCTAAATTTGCTAATGGTAGTAAAGAGTTATTATCTTTATTAAAGAAAAGTGATGCAATAGTTGTTGTTGGTGGAGCCGATGCTTCTAGCAGTGTTAATAACTTAGGCTATCAAAATGTTTTTACTTATGTATCTAGTGGTGGTGGAGCTACTTTAGAATATATAGCAACTCATCATTTAGTAGCTCTAGAGCCTATCAAAGAAGAGAGTGAACCAGTTGAAACCCTTGATATGTAATTTTAAAATGAACTTTACTTTTGAACAAATATGGGAATATAAAAAAATAATCACGAAAAATAAAGCTTATCAAAATCTTATTTTATGTCCTGCTTATTGTTATTTGCCTATCATGCATTCATCAAAATATCAAATTGGCGCCCAAGATGTCAGTGAAAACGAAGAAGGCTCTTTTACTGGTCAAGTATCAGCTTCTATGTTAAAAAGTATTGATACATCTTGCGTTTTAATTAATCATTATGAATTACATGATTCTAAAAATATTGTCGTTCAAAAAATTAAAAATTGTCTTAAAGAAAAATTAGCTGTCTTTATCTTCATCAGTGAAAGTAAAGAAGAACATGATTATCAATATTCTGTTCCCAAAATGTTAGAATTAATATCCTTTTTTCTTAGCCAAATCAAGCGTAGTAATTATTCATATATATCATTTGTTTACGAACCTAATTGGTTAATTGGTCAAAATAGTTCTTTACCTAAGGAAGAAATAAAAAAAATAATTAATCATTTAAAAGCCGAATGTTTAAAAAAATATAATTATCAATTTCCTATTTTATATGGGGGTGGTTTAACTAAAGAAAGTTTCTTATCATTATATCCTATCCCAGAAATAGATGGTTTTGTATTTGGCAACTTAAGTTTAAATGCTCAAAACTTAGTTAATTTGTTAGAAAAAGTGCAATAATGACAAGATTCGACACAAGTAGACAATAAATGTCAAATTATTTTCTGGTAATATGTAAAATTCTTTGCTATTATGTTCTTGGGTGTTGTAAATAGGAAGTACATTAGAAAGGACATAACATGCAAAAAATTAAAACATTAGTAGTAGATGATAATAAGGAGTTTACGAATAATGTAGTAAAATATTTTCAAAACAGCGAAGTACTTGAAATTACCAAGGTCATATCAAATGGCCAAGAAGTAATAGACTATTTAAAAAAGAATGAAGAAATTGAAATGATTTTATTAGACCTTTTAATACCCGGAGTAGATGGCATTGAAATATTAGAACAAATAAAATCTGCTCATATTGAAAAGAAGATAATTGTTTTATCTAGTTTTATTGAAGAATATACCTTAAGAATGATAAAAAAGTATCATGTTGATTACTATATGATAAAACCAATATCTTTGGCGTCATTAGAAAAAAGAGTTTTAGAAATATATAATGCTCCATCTTCTTTTAAAGAGTTAAAAGAAATAAATAATGACTTAGAAATTAAAACAAGTGAATTATTACATACTTTAGGAGTTCCTTCCCAAATTAAAGGATATCAATATTTAAGAGAAGGAATACTTATGCTTTATAAAAGTACAGAATTTATTGGTGGTATAACTAGAAACCTCTATCCTGAAATTGCCAGACGTCATGATACAACAGCTTCAAGAGTTGAAAGAGCTATTCGGCATGCTATCGAAGTAGCTTGGAATCGTGGTGACTACAATACAATGAATAAATTGTTTGGCCATAGTATTGATTTTGACCGTTCAAAACCAACAAATTCTGAATTTCTCGTAACAGTGAGTGATGCTCTTCGCTTAGGTTCCAAAGCAATCTTAACATAAGATTGTTTTTTTAATATTAAAAAAAAGCCCTTAAAGACTTTTATTCATGCATTTCTAAATGATTAAAGAAAATTCCAATATCAATAAGGCCACATAAACCTATTAAAATATATATTATTCTTACTATAATAGAGCCTTCTTCAAAAATTGCGGTTACTAAATTAAAATCAAAGAGTCCAATTAGTCCCCAATTAATTGCCCCTAAAACAGCAAAGAATAAGCATATCTTATAAATTGTTTCCATAGTCACTCTCCTTACTACTCCTAGTATGAACAAATTTTATTTTTTTATACATTCATATTTTAAAAGAATGAAAATATAGTTAATTAGAAAAGGAATGTGGTTAAATTGAAAAAAATTTTTGCCTTATTTTTGGCAGTATTAATATGTATTACCGGTTGTGGAAAAAAACAAGCTAAAAATATTATTAAAGATTTTTCTGATAAAGTTAGTAATGTCAAAAGTTATACTATTAAAGGTAACATGGAAATTTATGCTGATATAGATACTTATACTTATAGTATCGAAGCTGATTATTTAAAAGAAAATTTCTATAAAGTAACAATGATAAATCAGACTAATAATCATGAACAAATATTATTAAGAAATAATCAAGCAGTTTATGTTATTACCCCTAGTTTAAATAAAAGCTTTAAATTTCAAAGCGAATGGCCTGATAATTCTTCCCAAAGCTATTTATTAAAAGCAATTATTAAAGATATGAATAATGACCCAAATAGTAGTTTAGAAGAAAAAGACAATACATACATAATTAAATCAAATGTTAATTATCCTAATAATCCCGAGTTAAAATATCAAAAAGTTACTTTAGATAAAGATGGCAATTTAAAGAAAAACGAAATTTATGATGAAAATGATAATTTAAAAATGAAAGTTACCTTTACTTCAATTGATTACAATTCTTCTTTAAATGAAGATGATTTTACTTTAGGTCAATACATTACTGATGAGCAAAATAATGATGAAAAGATAGAAAATGAAGACCAATCAAATAAATCAACTACTGAAACTAAAAAAGAATGTTCAACTAATACTTGTCAAGAAAGTTCTTGTGAAGGTGACTCCTGTGAAACAGGTGCGCTTGAAAATATAATGTATCCTCTTTATATCCCAAGTAATACTTACTTATCCACATCCGATAAAGTAGATACAGACATTGGTCAAAGAGTTATATTAACCTTTGGTGGTGAAAAAAATTTTGTTTTAGTGGAAGAAAAAGCTAGTAAATCTGAAGAATTTGAAATAATACCTGTTTATGGTGACCCTTTAATTATAAGTGATACCTTAGGTGCATTAGGTGCAAATAGTCTTACTTGGACTAAAGATAATATAAGTTATTATTTAGCCGGGAACGATTTAACTAATCATGAATTAATAGCTATTGGTGAAAGTATAACTGGGGAAAATATTACAGTAAGTAAAGAGAAATAAGCAAAATTTTTCTCTTTTTTTGTGTTAAGATTTTTTTAAAATGTCAGTTTTTGCATTTGCTATGCAAATGAGTTGGTAAGAAACAAAGGCAAGCTTTGT
>CANRJL010000032.1 GCA_947630935.1 uncultured Bacilli bacterium
GTTAAAGCAAATTTAGCCGTAGCATTAATTTTTTTAACGGTTTTAGAAATATCAGTCATCGGATTTTTGATAGCTTGGGCTTCATCAATTATCATAACTTTAAAATTCAAATCTTTATAAAAGTTAAAATCTTCTTTTAATAGTCCATAACTAGTAATATAAATATTACCATCATATTTCTTTAATTCTTCTAATCTTTGATTTTTAACTCCAGCAAAAACACGATACTTCATTTCTGGTCCAAATTTATTAAATTCTTCTTCCCAGTTATAAACTAGTGAAGTTGGCACGACAATTAAGACTTTATCATCTTTTTCTAAGATTTTTCTTAAGAACACAATTGTTTGAAAAGATTTCCCCAAACCCATTTCATCGGCTAAGATACCACCAAAACCACATTTATAAATGGTATATAACCATTTTACGCCTTCAATTTGATAATCTCTTAGCTTTTCTTTTTCTTCTTTAGTAAATTTTACTTTACTATTTTTGTATTCTTTAAAATTATTTATAAAGTCATTAAAAGTATCATCAGTTTCAATAATATTTGATTTCTCTTTTAAACTGTCTAAATAAAGGGCTCTAAATTTAGGAATTTTACCATCCATTTCATAATCTAATTGTAAATCTTCTTTTAATTGTTCTAATTCTTTAATTTCTTCACTATTAATATCAAGAATATCCCCACTTTTTAAACGATAGTATTTCTTCTTTTGTTTTAAAGATGCAAAGATATTTCTTAACTCTTCTTCCTCTACCCCTTCTAAATCTAAATGATAATTTAAAATTTGATTCATTCCTAAATGGAAAGACGAAGACACTTTAGGCTTTTTAATAATATTAGTTTCTTTTAATTTTTCAGAAGTATAAACTGGATATTTATTGCCCAATTCTTCTAAACCAACATCCAAAAAATCAGCTATATCATCAATATCTTCTAATTTAATTTTATCTTTTTTAATTTGAAAACCATACTTTAATATTTCTTCAAAACATTTATTTTCAAATTCTTCATCTCTTAAAATAACATCATCTTTATTTATTTTATTATATAAAACTTCATAACCATCATAATAACTTACTTTAGGTTCTTTAGATATAACTAAATTAGGAACCGATTCATCAACAGTAATTTGTTTTTTTAAAAAAGGTAATAAATATTTTTTAAAATCTAAAAATTGTTGTTCATCAAATAATAATTCATTCAAATCATTATATCTTAATTCCCTATATAACTTTCGTTCTTTATAATTTAAACGATAAATATTATTTTGATACCAAATATATTCAAAATCAGATGTTAATTCGTAAACATCATCATAATTACATTGCAAATTTAAACGATAATAATTATCTTCTTTAGTAAGTAAGGCATTAAAGAAAAAACCATTTTTAACTTTAATCTTTTTATTTAAATTATCAACATATATTTCTTCTTCTTTTTCTAAATATTGTTTTAAGATATTATCATCCATTTTAAAATCTCTTAAATTATTATAATTAAAAGTTGTTTCTAAATAACGTAAGAAATCTTCATCTTTTTTAGCAAAATAATATTTATCGGGGTCATAAGTAAAAGACACTCCAAAACTAAATTTTTCTTCATTATAATAAGCTTCTATAAAATCCCAAAATTTTTTATTTAAAACATATAATTTATCATCACCAATTTTAACTTTTAAATTAGTTTCGACAGTATTACCCTGATAACGGCTTTCATAAAAATTAAAATTTAAAGCCGCGATTAATTTTAATTGTTTTTTAATTCCTAAAGATTTATGATTATAATTCTTTTTTATTTGCTTTAAAAATAATTTACTTTTTTCTTCTAATTTAAATTTATTAGAACCCATTTCAAATATTTCATTATTATAATTAATTAAACAAGCTGCCAGATGTTCACAAGAACGATAATGATAAAAATTAGCACAATCACAAAAAAGACGTAAGCGGTCTTTATTTTTCAAAATATGAACATTATATTTAACATGATAATTAAAAACAGCAAAAACAAAATTCTTCCCATTATCATCAACATATGGTTCATTCATATAAATATTATCTTCATCATATTCTAAACCTAACTCATAATCGTTTTGACTAACAATCTGTAGTATTAATTTTTTGACATTATTCAAAAAACTACCTCCTTATTTACTTTTTCTTTCTAGATAAAATTCTCTTTTTAGTTTTTCTAAATCTTCAGTTTCTTTTTCTTCTATTAAGTTTATCAAACTTAAAAAAGTTCCATTTAAAAGAAAATATATTATTGAATCTAATACAGCATTTTTTTCACTTTCTAATTCATTTTGATAAAAAGATTTTTCTTTATTTAAAATTTGAATATTATATGTTGGATAATTACTCTTTTCATCTATTGTTTCACTATATTCTGGAAATTCTGATTCTTTTATTAAAAATTTATTTAAAAGTTCTTGATTACTTACAATATCTTTAATATTTTCTTCTTGCATATTTTGATAAGAATAAATACTATGCATTTTACGATATAAACCATTATTAGTTTTTTCCCAAGCCGTATTATATTCTATTAAAAGTTTGACATCTTTATAGCCTTCTAAAGTCTTTTTCTCTGGAGCTAAAACTGGCCTAGTTCGCTCATCATCTTCATTAACAGTTTCAATAGCTGGAACATAATACTTAAGCATATCTTTAGTAAATGGAGTTATATGTAAACTTCTAAAAAATAAGTACCCAAAATAATTCCAACTTTTAAAGTACCATATGCTTTTTTTGAATCTTCTCGTTTTTTTATCATTTCTCTTAATTCTTCTAAAGTCATCTTAATCCTTCTTTCAATGTTGTATTATATTAAAATAAGTTTAAATGTCAAGTACATTAAATGTTTCATTTAATATTGAATATAAATAGGTTTTTACAGGTTTCTTAAAAGCTTTTATAACATAATCTTTATATCCTTTTAATTGCTTTAAATACTCATTATTAGAAACATCCTGTAATTTATAATCAATTATAATTACTTCCCTATCTTTAACAATTAATAAATCAATTATACCGTGTAATAACTCACCATCTTCTTTACTTATAAATTCATATTCATGATAAAAATCAAATTCTAAATTACTTTTAATCAATTCACTATTTAAAAAAGCTTCTAACTTATTTTTTATAAAATTATTATTAATTAAATCTAATCTTGGCTTTTTAAAATCTAAATATTGTAAAGTTTCATGAAACATAGTTCCCAACTTCATATTCGCCATTTCTTTTTTAGTATAAAGATTATTTGTATTCTTAGCAAAACTCTTTTGCTCATCATATGTATTTTGCTTTTCTAATTCTTCTACTAAAATACTCTCTCCATTAACCTCTTTAATTTTCTTTACTTTAAAAATTAAATAATCTTTAGACATTTTTAAATCATGAATTTGCTTTACATAAGGTTTATAATAATTTTTTAAAAGATAAAGAAAATCAGCAAATGAACGAGCTTTAATTCGCTTAAAACTAGAAATTAAACTAGAAGTATTAAAAACCACTTTATCATTTTTAATTTTAGGAAGAAGAAAAATCATCTTTTCTTTAGCTCTAGTCAAAGCAACATAAAATAATCTTATCTTTTCAGATATTTCTTCATCATAAAAATCATTTTTTACTAATTCTTTCATAAAAGTAGCGTATATTCCCTCTTTATATATAGAACTTATTAAACCAAATTTTTTAGAATATAGAAAATGTTCTTTAATATCTGATATATTAAATTTCTTTGCCAAACCAGCAAAATAACAAATTGGAAATTCTAAACCTTTAGAAGCATGAATAGTCATCAATTTAACACAATCATCATGTTTCTTTTTAGCCCGCAATTTCATTTCTAATTGATAATCAACTAAATTATTTAAATAAGATACAAAATCTTCATAAGTATAACCAAAATTATCACATTCCCAAACTAATTTTTTAAAATACTGAGCTAAAACCATTCCCTCAGAAATATTTCCTAAAGAAATTAATTTTTCATAATAATTAGTTTTTTCTAATATTTCTTCTAAAATAACAGTTAATGATTTAGCATTAAGACTTTCTAAAATTGGTTCAAAAGTTTTAATAACAATAGAATCTCGCCATTTTTTATCTTCTAAAATATAATATATTTGCTCATCTGTTAAACTAAATAAAAAACCTCTAGCTAATGAAACAAAAGCAAACTTAAAATCATCATCATATTCATTTGTAACTATTTTAGTAATTAATATAAAAATATTTTTTAAAGTTTGAAAATGAATACTACTTTTTATTGGTTCATCATAATTCGCGTGAATTGGAATACCTAAATAATTAAATATTTTTTGATATAACAAAAAGTCACTACTTCGATCCATTAAAATACAAAAATCAGCATATTTAATATCTCTTAAACCTTGTTTATCAACAATCTTATCTTGTCTAGCAACTCGCTTTTTTATATCATTAGCAATATAAAATGCCTCAATTTCTTCATTTAAATATTCATCATTAAAATCATAATTAACAATTTCCATATTATAATCAATAACATCTTGTAATTCTTCATAAATATTATTTCCAAAAACCATTTGATGTTCTTCTCGATAATTAGCCCCACCAAGAAATTCATCCATTAAAGGATTAAATAATAAATTAATATTAGTTAAAACTTCTTTTCGGGAGCGAAAATTATCTATTAAATCAATTTTTAACCCTCCAATTTCATTTTTATATAAACTATACTTTTCTTTAAATAATGCTGGATTAGCATTTCTAAAACGATAAATGCTTTGCTTAATATCTCCAACCATATAAACATTATTATTAGCAATTAAATTAATAAATGCTTCTTGAAAATCATTTGTATCTTGATATTCATCAATCATAATTTCTTTAAATTGGTTCTTTAATTCTTCTAAAATAGACTTATTATTTTTAACTAAATTATACGCAATTTTAAAAATAGTATTAAAATCAAAATAACCAAGTTTCTTCTTTTCCATTTCATAAATTTCAAAATATCTTTTTAAAATTTTAACCAAAACTGTCGTATACTTTTTTGTAGCAAAATAATCTTCCATTAAATCTTTTTTAGAACCAAATTTCAATAAATCTTTTAATTCTTTTAAACTATTAGATAAAGATTCTTTTACATTCTTAAGTTCATCACTAGAATTTTTAGGAAGTTTTGGCAAAGTTATACTTTTTAATAAATAAATTTCTTCATAAGTTTGTGCATTAAACAAATTAACAAATGTTTCATTCAATTTATTATTATAGTCTTTATCAGCAATATAAGATATATCTTTTATAATACTTTTTAATTCACTAATTTTATTTAAAACAATTTTTTCATATTTTTTAAACATTTCCTCAAAATAAGATATTGTATAATAATCAGTTACATAATTATTTAAATATGTCTCTAAGTCAATTTTTAAATCAAGTTTTAAAGCAATATTTAAAAATTCATTTAATAATAATTCATCATCTTTAACACAAAAAACATCAATAAGTTCTAAAAAATAAGTATCGTTTTTTAAATAAAATTCATCAAAAACTGCTCGCATGCACTTTTTTCTTAAAATATCAATTAAAGTATCATCAGTTATTTTAGGGTTATCTGGCAAATTTAACATTGTGTGATATTTTTTTACTAAAAACAAAGCAAAAGAGTCAAAAGTACAAATAAAGGCCTCATCTAATCTAGCAATTTGCTCTTGCAAAGTATCTTCTTTTAAAATCGCTTTTCTTATTCGGTCTTTCATTTCTTTTGAAGCAGCATTAGTAAATGTTAAAATTAACAATTCATCTATCTTAATTCCCTTTTTTAATAAAGAAATAACTCTAGCTGTCAAAACACTAGTTTTTCCTGAACCAGCCCCTGCACTAACTAAAATATTTTTTCCTGTTTCATTAATTGCTTTCAACTGCATAGTTGACCAATTCATCTTTATCATCTCCTATAAAATCTGGCTTAACAGCCTTTTTATAAACAATATCCAAACCGTCAAAATTACAAATAGATGTATAAGGACAAAATTCACAACCAACATTTTTATTACCTATATTTTTAGGAGCAATAAAAAAATTATTATGATAAATTTCTTCAACAGCTTCATTTATTTTTTCTTCTATAAATAACTTCATTTTTCCAATTGCTTCTTCATTCATAATTTTTGCATAACTATAAAAACCTTTAGAAGATTTCTTTAAACTTTTTATAACTTTACTATCTTCATAACTACTATCAAATTTTTGTAAATCTTCTTCGTTAGAAATACTATATCCATCCAACATATATTCTTTTTCCTCTAATGCCAATTTCGGTTTTTTTAAATCAGCAATAATTAAAGAAGGTACAACTTTTTGAAAATAAAAACCAATTAATTTATAATCTTTAAACTCTGATTTACTAAGTAAATAAGCATATATAAGCAATTGCATGCCTATTCCATAATTGATTAAATTAAAATCAATTTTAAAATTACCAGTTTTATAATCAATCACAACAATTCTTTCATTATCATAATAAAATTTATCAATAAAACCTTTAAAAATAAAATCATGATTCAATAAAACTTCAATTTTAACTTCGCATAAAACATTTTTTAATTTAGAATAAGTTTCTTGCTTTTTAATTTCATTTAAAACTTTTGCTAAATTAGTCGTTAATTTATTAAAGAAAAATTCTTCTTTTTTAGAATGGCAAAAATTCTTTTGACCATCTAATACTAATTTTTCAAAATCAAAATCTGAATGATAAAAACTTTCTAAAACATGATGATAAAAAGTCCCAATATTTTGTAAAAAAGTTGCTTCATGATTTTGCAATTTCAAAACATACGCTAGATAAAAACGAAAAGGACAACGATTAAAAATATCTAAACTAGAATAAGATAATGTCGTTATTGAATGCTTTATTTCAAATTTTTGAAAAGAATGTTTAAAACTTTTATAATTACTATTTTTATATGTGCTATACAAATCATTTAAAGAATCTGACCAAATACCATATTCATAATACAAGTCCATATTACTAGCATATAATAATTTATTAAACAAACAAGAGTTATGATAACTAGGCTTCATCATAATTTCATTTAATAAACATTCATTTAAAATTGGTGATAGATAAAATTTACCATCCTCTGCTGCACTTAAAGATATAAATATATTAGAATAATTATTTAATCTTAATAAAGTATCCTTTATAATTAATTTATTTTCATCTAAAATACTTAGCATTCCCAATGATAAACGATCATAATCAGTTAAATATTCATAATTTCTAACTAATTTAGGAAAATTACCCTCACTAGCATTTACTAAAAAAATATAAGCATCTTCTAAAGCATCACTTTCTAAAAAATCAAAACTTCTAATACAATTATGAGGAATAAGTGATTTTATAGAAATATTTTTTAAAGACTCCTCTACATAAGCATAAAATGCCGAATTTCTTTCCCAAAAATTATAAAGATTGCAAAAATTAACTAAAGAATTATAAACTTCTTTTTCTTTAGAAGTCATTAAATTTTTTTTAATAAAGTCTAGCACTTCTTCCCAATTTTCTGTAATGTGATGTCTAAAATATTGAACAATTTTCGTAGAATATACATTTTCTGTAGTTGAAAAAGAAAAAGTTAAATTAAATATCTGACCATAAGTAATAAACATACTTTTATATTCTTCATTTAAATTAGTTAAATAAATATTCTGATACGGTATTCCTTCTTTAATTAAAGAAACAATTTTAGAGCAAATTGCACTAACTTCATCTTTCATATCCATTACTTTAAAAAAAGAAATATTTTTTTTATAAAAAGTCATATCTTCAGTTGTAACCTTAGTAATTTTGCTTGTATTTAAAATAAGGCTTTTAACAAGATCATTTTTGATAAGATGATAAAAACATAATTCATAATTTTTTAACCATTCTTTAAAAAAAGGATTAACAATTAACAATTTTTTTTCTTCTAATTCTTTTTTTAAATTAATTAAAAAAGTAATCTTTTCATTTAAAATAACTTTATCATTTAAAAAATAAAGTGCTTCTAAATATGTTTTAGCAATTTCTTTCGTTACTGAATAATTGCTAGCAACATAAAATAATGTTTCTTCATCATAATCAAAATAAAATTTCTTTTTAAATTCACTAATAGACATTACTAAAGAAGAGTAATCATTATTACTTCTTAATTGATTTAGCAAAAATAATTTATTTTTATCATTTGTTAAATAAATTTTATGCATAATTTCACCATTTCCATTGTACCATAAAGCTTACTAAAAATAATAATAAAAAACTATACATTCTTCTTTAAAATAAATTTTTAATTAATTCTCAATAAGCAAATTAATAACTTTTAGTAAACATTTCCATAAAAAATAAGATATAAATAGTAAGTTATTTACATCTTAAAATATATAGGCAATGTTATCCCTAAATTTATATCATTTTTTTTTAAATATAATTTTAAATATTTGTCTAACAAACGGTTGAATAAAAAATAATTGAGAAAAATAAGCAAATGGAAAATTAAAACAAATTAATTTTAGCCAATTAGCTAATAAAGTAAATATATTAAATCCCATATAATATGGATAATATAAAAATGCTGCTATAAAACTCATCACAGGAACCATTATTCCTACTGTCGCACATATTATTGCTGTTTCAAATTGTACTGAATTAGTTTTTTTGATATCAAAATTTTTACAAGCCATTTTAAATGAAAAAGGTTGACCTATTAACATTTCAGCTAAATAAGCAAAACAAAACTCTACCAAAACAACTGCCCATATCGGTAAATAACGCCCAATTATATAAACTCCTCCAAGTTTATTAATAGCATTTATTACACTACCAGCGCCAGTTAAATTCATAAGCGTTGCTCCGTTTACAACATACAAACTATAAAATACATAAGCATGTACTGTAATAATTACTGTAATAAAAGCAAATAAAGCTTTTTCTTTTTTACTCTCAGGCATAAAACTTCACCTCCTTTTCTGCAATAAAAAAACACATCTAGTAGCTAATTACATAATTTCCAAATACATCTCTGTAATCAGATTTATGTGCATAGCACTACATGTGTCAAATGTATTACCAATTAAGTATAACATAAAATTTAAAATTTTAATAGTTGAAAAGGTAGTTGAGATCGTTTCTTAACTACCATTTATGTTTAAATTTTATAATACATTTGATTTTTACTAGTTGGTTTATCGGGAATAGTAAGAGCCACTAATCCTTCATTTATAGCTGGATCTAAATAAGTTGATCTTAAAGTTTCTTTTGATTTAATTCCTAATTTATTCATAATATCATTTGCAGTCATTGGAACATTATAATCCATTACCTGTAATAATTTCCT
>CANRJL010000033.1 GCA_947630935.1 uncultured Bacilli bacterium
AATAGCTTGATGTAGTCCTTCACTATATTGTCTACCATGCATTAAACGTCCTGTAAAAGGGTCTACTATTATAACTTCGCCATTACTTACAACATAATCAACATCTTTTTTAAAACCAAAATTAGCCTTTAAAGCATTATTAATATGATGAACTAAAACAGAATTACCAAACTCATATAAATTGTCTAAATGAAAATGTTTTTCTAGCTTTTCAGCTCCAACTTCTGTAATACTAACATTTTTAGTCTTAGCATCTAAAGTATAATCTTCATCTTCTTTAAAGTTTTTTATTGCATCATTGGCTTCTTGATATAAATTCTTAGAATTTTGTTTACCACCAGAAATAATTAATGGTGTTCTTGCTTCATCAATTAAGATTGAGTCAACTTCATCGACAATACAAAAATTTAAGCCTCTTTGAACACGGTCTTCTTTTCGAACAACCATATTATCTCTTAAGTAGTCAAAGCCAATTTCATTATTTGTAGAATATAAGATATCACAATTATAGGCAGCTTGTTTTTCCATTGGGTTTAATTCTCTTAAATTTAAACCAACAGTTAAACCTAAAAATCTAAATACACTACCCATCCATTCTGAGTCACGTTTGGCTAAGAATTCATTAACTGTTACAATATGAACTCCTTCACCAGTTAAAGCATTTAAATAAGTTGGCATAGTCTCAGTTAAAGTCTTACCTTCACCAGTTTTCATCTCGGCAATATTACCATAATGTATAGCTAAACCACCTAATATTTGCACATAATATGCTTTCTCACCAATAACTCTATAAGCAGCTTCTCTAACAGTCGCAAAAGCTTCAACTTTAATATCTTCTAAAGTTTCTCCATTTGCTAATCTCTCTTTAAATTCTATCGTTTTATTTTTTAATTCTTCATCAGTCAACTTGGCCATCTCAGGCTCTAAAGCCACGATTTCATCAGCTATTTTTTCAAATCTTTTTAATTCTTTATATTCGGAATCAATTAATTTTCTAAATATTCCCATTTTTCATAACCTCCGTATTTCTTATTCTATCACACTCTTAAAGAAAAAAGTATTATTTATTGCTTTTTTCTGAGAAATTCTATCTTTTTCTAACTAAATGCAAATTTTCTTTTTCTTCTTTCTTTACTGTTTTTAAATATATTGCTTCTAAATCTTGATATAATTTTGATATTTGGTAATATTCAGCACAATTATTATTTATTTTTAAAGCAATATTTAATTTAGAATTTGGAAATTTACAACTATTTTTACATAAAGTAAGTTCAATATTATCATTCCATTTTTTGGCTTTTATTTTTTCTTGCTCTTCTGAATCTATTATACTCGCAGAAGCTTCTTGAAATTTTTTAAATGCAGGATAAATTGCATCTTTTTTATTTATTATAAATAATATTTCTTTATTTTGATCTTTAGAATTATTATAATTTGGCTTTTCATAACCATATATTTTAAAGATTGGGGTTTGAGCATTAGAAGCAACTATTTTTAAAAATTTTATATTATATCCCATATAATTACCTACAATTAAATAGCCATGTTCGTTATTTTTTTGGTCATAATATAAATGATATTCACATTCATCACTACCATTTAAATATAGATGAGAATTGCAGATTTGTTGAGTATTTTTTTGACGTTTACTTAAACAACAATCACCTACTTTCATTGTGGTTGTTTTTTCTTCAGAACCTTTGGTTTCTTTTTCTAATTTTTGGGAAACACTCCATACACAATTTGTACAATTACGCATTTAAACACTTCTTTCTAATTTTTTATTATAAGACTATTTGCCTTTTTTGCAAAGTAAAAAGAGACTTTTCTTGTTAGTCTCCTTCTATAATTCCATAGAAACCATCTTTTCTTTTATAAAGGACTGATATTTTGTCAGTATCATTATTCTTAAAGAAATAAAAATCATGGTCAAGTAATTCCATTTGTAAAATTGCTTCTTCTTCAGACATTGGTCTTAGTTCTATGTGTTTTCTTTTGACAATATTTCTTTCATTTTCTTCTTCTATGTCATTTAATAATTCATATTGTAATACTTCTTTAAAATGTTTTCTTAATCTTGTTTTATTTTTTCTAATCTGTCTTTCTAGTTTATCTGCTACTAAATCAGTGGCAGCATATAAATCTTCATGAATTTCTTCAGCACGTAATGTAAATTTAGGAGTTGGTACAGTAACTTCAATAATTTCTTTGTTGTTTCTTGCTCGAATTACAACATATGCTTTAATTTCTTCTTTATTTTCAAAATAACGATCTAATTTTCCCAATTTTTCTTCAATGTGATTTTTAATTGCTTCAGTAACTTTTAATTTATCCCCTCTAATATCTATTCTCATTTTTTCACCTTCCTTGAATTAATTTTAACATAAAATTTTAAATATTTAAAATAAATTAAGTAATATTTTTAGAATAATTATTCATTAAAAAAAACTACTTTATAGCAGTTTTTTAATTGACTGAAGGTATAATTTCTTCTACGTCTAATGCTTGTAGTCCTTTAGCTGTCTCAATCATTTTAAAGTCTACTAGCTCGCCTTCTTTTAAGGTTTTATAACCATCTTTTTTGATAGCTGAATAATGAACAAAGATGTCCTCTAAATTGCCATATTCAATAAAACCATAGCCTTTGGCGTTGTTAAACCACTTCACTTTTCCTCTTAGCATTTGCTAGACTCCCTTCCTATTACATTTTTACTGCAATTACATCATCATGACTCATGTATTGCATTACTAAACTATAAATAGCATCAAACTCAAACAGTTGTAAATTTATTACACAACTCACGATAAGGCTATTTTAACCTAACTTATTCATATACCGCTATATTTTGTCTTTAATATTAACTTTTTGGTCTTAAAATCATTTTTTGGAATTTTTGATAGAGATTTTGGTATTTTAAGACACTTTTTTTAATGTTTAGTTGAAGCTTTTAATTTTAAGCTCTTCTTAATGATATACTCTAATCGGTTTTGAAAAGGAGTATTATGAAAAAAATATTTGTAGAAAAATTTATTACATATATTCAAACCAAAAAGGAATTAACAAATATAGAAATTAAAAGATTAAAATATGGTTTAGAAGGTTTATATAATTTAATAACTAAAATGGTTGTTATATTTGTTTTAGCTATCTTATTTAATTTATTAACTGAACTAATTTGTTTCATTCTGATATATTCTTTTTTTCGATTATATGGGTTTGGAATTCATGCGAAAAAAAGCTGGCAATGTTGGCTTTCGACTATTCCAATTTATATCGGTGGTTGTTTTTTAATTAAATATGTTTCTTTATCTATGCCAGTAATTTATGCAATATGGATATTTGGAATTATTTCGTTTATTCTTTTTGCTCCAGCTGATACTGCTTCAAGACCTTTAATTCATAAAGAAAAGAGAATTAGAGCGAAAATTCTATCTATAATTATTGTTATTTTCTTTTATTTTATAAATGTTTATTTTCAAAATAGAATTTTCTTAAATGCAACTTTATATGCTTTGATTATTCAAAGTCTGTCAATGAATCCGTTAATATATTTATTATTTCATGCGCCTTATCATAATTATAAGACGTATTCTAAAACTACGGTTTAAATTATATTATATAAATTTAAACAATTTAGTAAGAAGGGATGTGAATTGTTGTGTTAGCTAATTTAATTGCTGGTCTTGCAGGTTTAATTGCAAACTCAGTTTCTTCAGCTTGCTTCTGGGTTTTCTTTGATGAACCACAAGCAGATAAAGATTTATTATAATTTTTGAGTTGCTTTTCAGCAACTCTTATTTCTTTTTTTCAATTAATATCTCATTAATAAATAGATTATTTTTAATAGTAGTTTTCATTTTGATTTTTCTTCGACCAATAATCGAATATAAACCAATTCCGTGACCAATATTTTTTGTAGTATAATTTTTTTGACCAAGTTTTTCTAAATCTATAATTCCGGAAAAAGTGTTTATTATTGTTACTTTAATATTTTCTTGCATCTCTCTGAAATTTAAATAAACTACTTTATCTTTGCTTTTATAAGCTGCTTCTAAGGCATTATCTAATACAACACCTAAAGCTTCACATAGTAAATTATAACTTCTTGGTGTTATTACTTCTAAAACTTTACTCGCAATTTTATTGTCAATTAAGATATTTAGTTCTTTTTTATTAAAATTATAAACTTTTTCATATATAATTCCATTTAAACCAGAAGGTACATCTCTTAAATCGCTTGTTGTTTGAAAATTTGCATTATATTCTTTTATTAATTCATCTATTAACTTTTTAGCCTTATTGTTTGCAATAGATTTTATTCCAAGTAATTGGCTTATTAAATTATGTTTTAAAATATGATAATCATCTAATAATTTTAAATAAAATTCATTATTCTTAATTAATAATTGATTAGTTGTTTTTAAGGTTATTATTTCATATTTACTTAATAGTATTTTTATAATAGTTATTGTTAGAATAATTGCTAGTAAAAATATAATTATTAATAATTTTAAATTTCTTATATGTGAGATGCTTAAAGCTCCTAGCATGTAATAAAGAGTAAACAGTAATAATATGTAAACTATGGAAGAATCTATTTTTTGAAAATAATTATATGTATTGTTTATAAATTTATGAATTATTTTTTGTTTAGTAATAATTATCGCGGCAACATTCATTATGATAGTTCCTACTGGCCTTGCAACAAATACATAATTGCTTAAAACTGGAAAAATTAATTGTAAAGCATTATATATTAACATTGTAAATATATCTAGAAAAATTAATAACAGCCAGATATTGATACTATAAAAAATTATATCTTTAAATTTAATAGTTGTAAAAATCTTTAAAATAATTAAAAAATAACTTATACAAATTATGCAATTATATACTGGAGATAAATAAGTAGTAAGAAATGTTTCTACTAAAGAGCCAATTATTATAATGGGAATTAGTATCTTTTTCATCTTAATTGGTTCTTTACTAAATTGATTAAAAATATAAAATATAACAATTTGACTTAAAAATACTATAAAAGAATAAAAGATTGTTAATAAAAGGTTATTCATTTTCGATTTCCTTTCTATATTTTTTAGATAATAAATCTACTTTAATTCCAATATCTAGTTGAAAATAATTTTCACTATAGTTATATTCGACAATATGGTCTTTATTAGCTATGCAACTTCGATGAGTCCGAATAAAGCGATTATCTAATTTTTCGGTTATATCATTTAAACTGCTACTAATTTTAAAATTGACATCTTTGGTATGAATTATTAATTTTCTGTCTTCTTTATCTCTAGTAATATATAAAATATTTTTTAAATAAATTTCTAAATCAGCATTACGACTATATATTTTTAACATTTTCTTATCAAATTTTTGATTATAAATTAATTGTAAGTCTTTCTCTAATCTGCTCTCCATATTATGAAATTTCTCAATAAAATCAAATACTTCTAAAACATTACGATGCACTGTTTCAAACATTTTATCATGACTTGTTACAAATATAATTTCACTATCCCAATCTTTTTCTCTTATTTTTTGAGCAATATCTATACCACTGATGCTTCCTTCTAATTCGATATCAAGAATATATACTTTACGATACACTTCTTCACTAATATCTTTTAATAAATTTTTATTGTATTTTTGATGATAGCTAATTTCAATTTCGGTATCGTTAGCAATTGAAATTTTTCTTAAAACTTTTTTAATAATATCTTGGACTGATTTTTCATCTTCTACAACAATAAATTTTATCATTTCAACACTCCTTCTTTCTTATGTTTACTATCAGTAATTATATCATAATTTGCCTAGTGAGGAAAATTTTTTTTATAATTAAAAGACAAAAAAAGCACTTTTGGTGCTTTTTAAGTTTTTTTTAAAGACTTTTCAATAATATATGTCTGATAATTATTATAGTAATGAACATTATCATAATTTTTATTTTTTAATATATCTACAAACTCAGGAATATCTTTATTTGTTCCAAATAATAAATAAGAATTTTCTTTGATTGGGGCGGTTATAGAAAGAAGTTGTTTTTTATCTTTAAATAAGTTAAAAGGATAACGTAATGATTTTTTCCCTTTGGCACATTCAAATGTTTTTATTAAATAGGTATCATGAATATTTAAGAAAATTACGTTTTTTTTGTTTGGATAAATTTCAACTTCATTTTTAAATTCTAATTTATTAAGACCAAGAGAATTAAAGGCCATTATTAATAATTCTTTATCACTATTATAAAAAGGATAGGAGTTAATTATACGAATTGATGGGTTTAATAAACAGCCAATTTTTTCTTTTTTGATAAAGATTTTTAATTCTTTAATAAACTTTTCAATGTGAATTATTTTACCATATAAAAGACAATCTATTGGAAAAATATAGGTTTTGATTTCATTTTTCCGAATAAATTGAACTTTGTTATCATGAAAGTAAAAGATATATTTTGGTTGCATAAAATCCCTTCTTTTTAAAAAGAGTCCATATATGGACTAATTTAAATCTGCTAATGTTTTTTCATAAAAAATATTTGGGTCGGTTAATGTACCATTTAGATAAACTTCAAATAATAAGGTTTGTTTAGTTGTTTCAATTTGACTTTGGCCTGATTTAGCTATGATGTCATTTTGTTTTACTACATCCTTTTCTTTAACATTTACATCTCCTAAGGTATAATAAATACAGGTTACACCATTTATTCCTTCTAATGTTACTACTGTTCCTAGTATTTCATCTTTTTTGATTTCTTTAATAGTACCATCAATTGTAGCATATATATCAAATACTTCATCGCTTACATATAAGATTCCGGTATTTTTCATATATGTATTTTCATAGTATATTAAGGAATTTTCTTGATTTTCTGGAGTATCTTCTTCTTTATAGAAATTTTTTTGAATTGAAACATTTTCTGCAACAAAGGGTTTAGATACTTTTTCACTTACAGGAGTATCGGTTGCAACATCATTTGTTTGTTCTTGATTAAACACACTTGTTGCATAATCCATTTTGTCTTCTGTTTGCTCTTGATTATTTTCTAATAAATTTTGTGTCATAAATGTAATGCCAATGGCTAATATTGTTATTGTTATAATGTAAATACTAGGTAAAACATAACCCTTTAATTTTCTTTTTTTCATTTTTTTGTTCCTCCTACTTGTATTGTTTCCAAGTAGGTTTTTTTTATACTATGAAATTTGAGAAATTTTGGTATTTTGATAATAGTGACTTAAAATTTGTTGATAAGTACTCCCTTCTTTAGCCATCCCATTTGCCCCATATTGACTCATGCCAACGCCATGACCAAAACCTTTAGTAATTATTTTTAAATTATCTTCTTCTTGTTCGATGGTAAAATCAGTAGATCTTAATGATAATTTTGTTCTTATTGTGGTTCCTTCAAACGGTATATCATTAATTGTTATAGATAAGACGCGATTAGAAGCACTTCGTATTTCATTAGTTATCGTTATTTCTGCGCATGATATATCTAAAGATTTGCAAAATTCTTCTTTAGGAATTATTTTAGTATATTCATAATTTTCAATGCTCTCATTATCCCATTTAGATTCGACGCTTTTTAAATAAGGTAATGATTCAGAAAAAACTAATTCAGAATTTTCGGTTTGACCATTGCTCATAGAAAAGTAAAAGGCATTTATTGTTTGATTATTATAAGTTAATATTTCATTTTTAGTTTCTAATACAGCATCTCTTATTTTTAAGTAATTAGTAAAAAAATTAATATTCCATTGTTTTAATAATTGTTCATTTGTTTTATAGGCTTGGTCTTTAGTTCCAATAATTAAATCATAATCAGCATTGCGATGTTCTTTTTTATACATAGCATAGGTTCTGGCAGCTACAGCTTGAGCTTTTAATGCTTCTTTTTCAAAAGAAGATGGCATTTCAGCAGAAACTACTCCAATGATGTAATCTTCTAGATTTACTGTTGTAATGGAATTTTTTGTTTCATCTAATAATCGAATAGTAAGTGGGTTTTGTTCTTTTTCGACAGCAGATGGCATAGGAAAATAATAGTTCGTCTTTTTTTCATGACGAACTACTAAATATAAAGTTACTGCTAATATAAAGACTATTCCTAATAAAATTTTATTTTTCATATTTCCTCCGGCAAAAAAGCGATTATAAATTCTGATATTAAATATCCTAAGGCAAAACTGATTATAAAATAAAGAATTCTAGCTTCAATAACTTTATTTTTATATATAATTTTTTCTAAATTTAATGAGGATACTGCAAAAGCACTTAACATTGTACAAAAAGTATATATATATATTTTTAGGTTCATTTATATACTTCCTTTTCATATGCGATAATTTTATTAATTCTTCTTAAATGTCTTTCTTCACTTACTTTATTAGTGGAAATAAAAATGTTAATAAGTTTCTTGGCTTCTTCAAATGATATACCACCAAAAGAAATTATATTCGCACCATTGTGGGTTTTAGCGTGATATGTATCTTCTTCACTGGTCACTCTGGCACATCTAATATTTTTGACTTTATTGGCTGCAATTGAAATGCCTATTCCATTACCACAAATTAAAATACCTAAACTATCTTTATCTTGGGCTACTTTATTTGCAACATCAAAAGCAAAATCAGGATAATCATCATCTTCTTCATTTTTGATAGAGCTTTTAATTATTGGAATTTTTTGACTTTCTAAATATGTTATTATTTCTTGTTCTAATTTTATTCCGCGGTGGTCAGCACCTATATATATTTTCAAATCGAATTCCTCCTATTTTTATTTTAGCAAATACGTTTTTTAAAGTCTAACTTTTTTTATTAAAAAATACTTAATTAAATAATTTCAGAAAACAAATGTGGATAACTTTCTTGTTATCCACACACTTTTATTTTTATTTAAGCTGTTTTCTTATCTTGTAAGTTATATTTACGGTTAAATTTTTCTATTTTTCCAGCTTTACTTGCTTTACCTTGTTTTCCAGTATAAAAAGGATGACATTCACTGCAAACTTCTACTTCAATATCACCTCTTGTAGATTTGGTTTTAAAAGTTGCTCCACAAGCACAAGTAACTGTTACTTCTTTCATTTCTGGATGAATATTTGCTTTCATACTCTATTTTCCTTTCTATCGTTTTTTAGTTTTCTAAAAATACGAATAAATTGAATTAACTTAATTTTCTTCAATTTAATTATTTTACTATGTCCAAAATAACAT
>CANRJL010000034.1 GCA_947630935.1 uncultured Bacilli bacterium
AAAAAATCAACCCGAACGGATTGATTATATATTTAAGTTCAAACTATAAAAGTTCGAACAGAAACGTCACTGGAGCAAGTGAGGAGAATCGAACTCCCGTTTCAACCTTGGCAAGGTTGCGTTCTAGCCACTGAACCACACCTGCGTTGTCTTAATAATATCAAAAAAAATAATGAATTGCAAGAAAAATAATGCTGTGTTATAATTGTTTTAAGTTAAATTAAGAATAGAAAGACGGTACAATATGAAGAAGAAAATTATAATAGTTGTTATTTTGATTTTATTAGTGCTAATTGGTAGTGTAGCAGTGGGCTATTTTTTCTTTTACAAACGGCCTGTTGTTTCTTCTAATAACGTTCCTGAAGTTAAGGTGACTAATGAAATCGCTAATTTTGGCTATACTTTGGATGATCGTGATTCAGAATTGTTTAAAGAAAAGTTTAATGATTTAAAAACGTTGTTGGAAACGGAAAATTATGATGAAGAAGAGTATGTATCTTTGGTTAGCCAACTGTTTGTGATTGATTTATATACAATTGATAATAAAATTAGTAAATATGATATTGGTGGGTTAGAATATGTTTATGAACCTGCTCGAGAATCTTTTAAAAGTGTTGTTATGGATTCTATTTATAAAACAGTTGTTAACAATATTGATAAAAAAAGAGAACAAATTTTGCCTATTGTTGATACTATTGAAGTAAATGATATTACAGCTACTACTTATGAATTGCCTGATGAAAGTGTTCATGAAGCTTATTTGGTTTCTTTAAGTTGGGGTTATGAAACGGCTTTAGGATATGATACTGATGCTTCAATTTTGTTATTTAAGAATGATCAGCGATACGATGTTGTTTCTTTTGAACCTGAATCTTAAAATAGTATTGTTTATTTTGATTTTTTTTAGTATAATTTAGTTGTTATTAAGGGTGAGATTATGGAAGAAAAAAAAGTAAAAATAGTTAGTAATAAGAAGCTTGTTTTATTTGCTGTGGTACTTGTTCTGTCAATTATTTCTTTAGGTGTTGGTGTAACGTATGCTTATTTTGTAATTAATTTTACAGGTTCAGCTAGTGTATCAACAAATACAGCTGCTACTTTAAATGTTACATCTACTTTAACTAATGCTACTGCTATAAGTTCTAAAAATATGGGTTTAATTGCTTCTTCGGCTGTTACTACTTCTGCTCAAAAAGTATCTTTTTCGGTAACAAATGCCAGCACTTCAAATGTAGCTGCAGTTTATACAGTAAAATTATCTACTTATACAATGTCTAAGAATTTATCTAGTAAATATTTTAAATGGCGACTTGCAACAAGTTCTGGTACGGAAATTGCTAGTGGAAATTTTTTTGATTCTTCTATTGCTGCTGAAGGTTCAACAGATAAGACAACTGTGACGAAAACAGGAAAAGTTTTAAATTCTACCGCTCGTCCTTTAGCAATTAGTGCTACAGATAATTTGGTTTTTTATATTTGGTTAGAAAATGATTCAGCTGTTTCGCAAATGTATTTAACTGGTGGTTCTTTTAGTTGTAAATTGTCTGTTGAAGCTCAACCATCTAAATCATAATTTTAAGCTTTGAAAGGTTGATATTATGGACTATTTAGCACTTATATTTCCAATATTATCGGGAATTTTTTTCTTGCTGGGCTTTGTTTTTGTTCATTTTTTTTCTAATAAGAAAAGACTATCTTTAATTGCTGTAAGTATGGCTTTTATAGTTATGCTTGGGATACTTTTTTTAGATTTAATTCCCGAAATTATAGAATTATCAAATATAATTTCTATTAGTACTTTTTCTAAATTCTTTTTAATATTTTTCTTTTTATTTGTTGGTATTTTTGCTTTAAAGTTTTTTGATATATTTATTCCTTATCATGACCATTATCATAAAGACAATGAAAAAAATCATCAAGCTCATGTTGGTCATTCTTTTCATATTGGGTTTGCAATGTCCTTTTCGTTAATTTTACATAATTTAATAGAAGGGATTTCTATTTATATTATGACACTTGGCAATTTTACAGGTGGTTTTTTGTTATCTTTAGCAGTAGGTTTACACAATTTTCCTTTGAGCATAGAAATTGCAAGTAGTTTAGAAGCTGACGAAAATCATAAAATGTTAAAAGTTATATTACAGTTTTTATTAATTATTTCGAGTTTTTTAGGTGCTTTTTTATTAGCCTTGTTTAAAATTCAAATTCATGATATTATTTTACTGATTTTAATGTCTATTTCGTTAGGAATGATTTTATATATTTCTTTATTTGAATTGTTTAAAGAAATATATAATTATAAAGATAAGAAAGATATTTTGTATGGCTTTTTACTAGGAGTTATTATTTTATTTTTATTATCATTTTTAGAATAGATTATAAATAAGATTGATTTTAAATAATTAGAGGAGGTTTTTATGAAATTAAATTTACAGTTATTTGGTAGAGCTTATGAGGTAAGAAAAGCAAGTATTCAAAAAAATGGAGCAGTAAAAGCAAAATTATATTCTAATTATGCTAAAGAAATTTATTTGGCTGCTAAAAAAGGTGTTCCTGAAGTTGAAAGTAATGTTTTTTTAAAAAGAATGGTAGAGAAAGCTAAAAAAGAGCAAGTTCCTTCTGATATTATTAAAAGGGCAATTGATAAAGCTAAAGGAGCAGGTGGCGAAGATTATGAAGTAGTTACTTATGAAGGTTTTGGCCCTGGTGCTTCGACTTTGATTATTCGGACTTTAACGGATAATGTTAATCGAACAGTGGGAATGGTTCGGGCAGCATTTAATAAAGTTCATAAAAGTTTAGGGGTTAGTAATTCTGTATCTTATAATTATGATTATTTAGCTATTATTAGTGTTAAGAGTAATTTAGAAGAAGAGATTTTTGATGCTTTATTACAAGCTGGAATTGAGCCAGTTGATTTTGAAAAAGAAGGGGAAGAAATTGTTATAAGTGTAAACCCAACTGATCATAATAAAGTAAAGGATGTTTTAGAGAAATTAATTCCTGATGTTACTTATGAACTTGATGAAGAAGGAATGTATGCTAAAGATAAAGTTAAATTAGAAAAGGAAGATTTAGAAGTATTTGAAAAGCTTTATCATATGTTAGATGAAATTGATGATGTTACTGATATTTTTCATAATGTTGAATTAGAAGATTGAGCTTTTAGTGGGGTGTATAGTTAATGTATACTATGGATGTTGTTGGTAAATTTAAGGTAAATAATGAGGAATATTTAGAAAAAATTAAGGAAAAGTTTGCTGCTTTAAATGATTTATATTTTCAATCTTCTTCTAAAGTTGCTTATTATTATTTTGATATCGAAACTGAAAGTATGATGGCTTTTAATTCATCTATTTTGTTTTATGCCGCTTCTTGTATTAAAATGATTGTTTGTCTTTTAATTTTTGAAAAAGCTGAACGAAATGAGTTATCTTTAGATGAGAAAATACTTATTACTAAAGATGATTTAAAACAGGATACTGGCGTTATAAAGAAGCAAAAGCAAGATACTTATTATACACTTTTAGAATTAATTTACTATACGCTTGTTGAAAGTGATAATTCGGCATTTTTAAAGTTAATTCAATATGTTGGTGAAGATGCTTATTTTCAGTTTGCTTCGTCATTGGGTTGTCAACATTTAAAAGATGGTAAAGATTTGTTTGGTTTAGTTAATGCTAATGATTTATTGCGTTGTTGGCAAAATGTCAAAAAATTTATTGATACTAGTGTTTATGGAAAAATATTGCATAAGTATCTATCAAATCCTAGTTTTTCAATTGTAGATTTTAAAAACTTAAAAGGTCATAATTTTGTTAAAAAATATGGAAGTTATGAAATTGCTTATCATGAAGCTGGTTACGTAGAAGACGAACATCCTTTTTATCTGATTTTATTATCTCAAAAAAATCAATGTAATGATAAAAAAGCTTTTTTAAATCAAAGTGCCCAGTTAATTTATGAAATACATGAATTGTTACATAAAGCTAATTAGCTTTGTTTTTTTTTGAAAAAAAAGGAAATTACTTATTAAATAGGGTATATAAAATTAGAAAGGAGGTTTAATTTGGATGAAAATCTTTTTATGGATATTAAACTTTTTATCGAAAGTCATTTGCATGTAAATTCAGCTCTTTCTTTTAATAATTGGTTTGATAAAGAATTGTATTATTTGGAAAATGAAAAGGTTATGCTTCAAGAGTTATCAGAGTTTTTAATTCAAAAATATAATATATTTTATACGGAAGAAGACTTATTTTCTATGATGAAATTTTTTTTATTATATCCTAAAGAAATTCCAGTTGAGTTAAGATATTTGCCTTGGGAAATTTTAAAAATTTTATTAAATATCTTTGAAGAAGAAAAAAGAGAATTTTATATTTGGTTATGCTTTGAAAAAAATTTAGATGTTGCAACTTTAAATAAGTATTTGCAGGAAGATTTGTATGAAAAATTTTTATATTGTTTTCATAATTATTATCATCAAGATTCTTTTGCAAAGGAGGAATACTCACAATTATTAGATTATGTTATTGTTCTTTTGCCAAGAATTGTTTAAATTTCATTTTATTTTCACATTTCTGGTATAATATACGTAATAGAAATGGTGGGATGAATTTTGAATATTTTGGTTGTTGATGATGAAAAATTAATTAGAGATGTTCTAAAAGAGTATTTATTATTAGAAAAATATCAAGTTTTTGAGGCTTCTAATGGTTTGGAAGCAATTCAAGTTGTTATGAATAATTCTATTGATTTTATTATTATGGATATAATGATGCCTAAAATGGATGGATATCAAGCTGTTAAAGAGATAAAGAAAATTAAAAATATACCTGTTTTATTGTTGTCAGCTCGGGGTGAAGAATTTGATAAGTTGTTTGGTTTTGAATTAGGAGTAGATGATTATGTTACTAAACCTTTTAGTCCTAAAGAAGTAGTTGCTAGAGTTAAAGCTATTTGTAAACGAAAAGAAACTAATTCTTTATTTTATTCTTATCAAGATTTAGAAATAAATGATGTTGCCCATGAAGTTAGTATTAATAAAGAACCAGTTTTTCTTACGCCTAAAGAATATGATTTATTAAAGTATTTTGTACAAAATCAGAATATTGCTTTATCAAGAGAACAACTGTTGAATAATGTTTGGGGCTATGATTTTTATGGCGATGATAGAACAATTGATACTCATGTTAAAACATTAAGACATCATTTAAAAGATTATGGAAAATTTATTAAAACTATTCGTAAAGTAGGTTATAAGTTTGAAATCAATGAATAAGTTGTCTAGTATTCGCAGTAAAACTTTGGTTTATTTAATTTTCTTTAGTGTATCTATTTTATTAGCTTTGTGGGTGTTTCAGAGGTTCTATTTTTTATTTTCTTATGAAAGTTATCAAGTACAAAATATGAATTCTATTGCTAAACATATATTAGAAATTCATGATGGTGATTTTAATCAAAATTTAGAAAATTTAGCTTACAAAAATAATGTTTGTATGGAAGTATTTTGGAATAATAATGCTGTTTCTACTTATAATACTTTGATGGTTGGTTGTGAATTGGGGAAAAATAATTCTCATATTACTATTTTGCAGAAAGAATTTTTAAATTCTAACCAGGATACGCAAACATATCGTTTAGAAAATTTGGAATATAAAGCTAAGTCTTATTTGTATGGAATTAAAACTAATGTTGGAACTATTTTTTTATATAGTCCATTGAAAGATTTAAGAGGTGCTAGTATTGTTTTACAAAATCAATTAATTTATTTAACTTTTATTGCTATTTTGTTTGCATGTATTATTGCTTATTTTTTGTCTAAAAAGTTAACTAATCCGATTTTAGATATTACTGAAAAAGCTAAAAATTTAGGAAAAGGAAATTGTAAAGTGACGTTTTCTTCTTATGAAATTAAAGAAATAGATGAGTTATCTACTGTATTACAAAATGCTCAAGAGGAACTTTTTAAAACGGAAGAATTAAGAAGAGATTTGTTGGCAAATGTGTCACATGATTTGAAGACTCCTTTAACTATGATTAAGGCTTATGCAGAGATGGTTCGGGATATTTCATATGCTGATGATGAAAAAAGAAAAATGCATTGTGATGTTATTGTAAATGAATCTAACCGTTTAAATTTATTGGTTAATGATATTTTAGATTTGTCAAAATTACAAGCAAATGTATGTGATTTACATTTAGAAACATATGATTTGGTTCAAGAAATATATGGGGTAATGAAAAGATATGAAATTATTAAAGAAACTGAAAATTATCAATTTATATTAGAATTACCAGATTCGGCTATAATACGTGCTGATAAAAACAAAATTAATCAAGTTTTATATAATTTAATTAATAATGCTATTAATTATACGGGAGAAGATAAAGTAGTTAAAATACGTTTAAAAAATTGGAAAGATTCTTATCTTGTTGAAATTATTGATACGGGTAAAGGAATTAAGAAAAAAGAATTACCTTTTATTTGGGAAAAATATTATAAAAGTGAAAAAAATCATCAACGAAATGTTGTAGGTAGTGGTATTGGTTTATCAATTGTTAAATCTATTTTAGAACAACATCATTTTTTATATGGGGTTCGTTCTAAAAAATCTAAAGGTTCGACTTTTTACTTTTATGTAAATAAGGTTTAAATTCATTTATTTATCACAATAATTTCATAAATCTTTTGTATGATGATAGCATGAAAGGAAGGTGAAGATTTTAATTATTAAAAACTGTTAATAAAACTCTATAAAATAACATATAAACTCAAACTCACACTTTACATGAAAGAAGATGACTTTTAATAATCTTCTTTCTTTTTGTTCTTATTTTTAGTATAATTGGTCATAGTGTGGAGGATGTATATGACAGAGAAAGTAACAAGATTAGTAATTAGCATTTTTGGAGCATGGGCAGGAACAATTGTTGGAAAATATATTATTATTTTCATTATTTCTATGTTACCAATTTTAGAGTTGCGAGGAGGACTATTAGCGGCTAGTTTTTTAGGATTACCAATTTGGCAAAGTTTTCTTATTTGTTTTATTGGTAATATTTTGCCGATTCCATTTATTTTATGGTTTATAACACCTTTATTTGGCAAATTAAAACAAATAAAAGGTTTAAGAAATGTTGTGGCTCGTCTTGAAAAGAAAGCAAAGAGTAAACAAGAAAAGATTGAAAACTTAAAATATGTTGGTTTATTTTTATTTGTTGGAATTCCGTTGCCAGGGACAGGGGCTTGGACTGGTTGTTTAATATCATCTTTATTGGGTTTAGATAAAAAGAAATCTTTGATATCTGCAATTTGTGGAGTTGTTATGGCTGGAATAATTATGCTTATTTTATCTTATGGTATTTTAGGACAATTAATTCGATAAGTGGTGGGGTTTTTATGAAAGTAAATATTGGAGTTAGTAATCGGCATGTTCATTTAACTCAAAAAGTTTATAATGAGTTGTTTGGTGATGAAATAACACCTGATTTTTTTGTGCATCAAAAAAATGAATTTGCTAGTTTACATTTTGTGACATTAGTCGGGCCAAAGGGAAAAATAGAACATGTGCGGGTTATGGGTCCTTGTAGAGATTATAATCAAGTAGAAATTGCTAAATCTGATGCAATTTTATTGGGAATTTGTCCACCTGTTCGCGATAGTGGTGATTTATGTGGAGCTTGTGATATTATTGTTGAATATAAGAAACAGGTATCACTTAAAGAATGCTGTATTTTGGCAAATACACATCTTCATATGAATTTGCAAGATTTACAAGATTTAGGTTTAAAAAATAAAGCCCAAGTTCAAGTTAAAGTGGAAAACGAACGACCAGGAATTATAACAGCTACAGTTAAGGCTTCGGAAAATGGTTTTTTAGAACTTCATATTGACCGTGACCAAGCTAATGCTTTTTTACTTACAAATGGTGATGAAGTAGAGGTACTATTATGAGTTTTAAAATTGGCAATGTTGAAGTTAAAAATCCCATTATTTTAGCTCCTATGGCAGGTTATTCTAATACAAGTTTTCGAAAAATAATAAAGGAAATGGGAGCAGGCCTTATATTTGCTGAAATGGTAAGTGATAAAGCTTTGGTATATGGTAATGAAAAGACAATGAAGCTTTTAAAAATGAGTGAAGAAGAACGGCCAATTGCTCAACAAATTTTTGGAAGTGATGTTGATTCTTTTGTAAAGGCCGCTAAAATTGTTGAAAATACTATGAAGCCAGATATTATTGATATTAATATGGGTTGTCCTGTTCCAAAAGTGGCTCTTAGTGCTCAAGCTGGAAGTGCATTATTAAAAAATCCAGATAAAATTTATGAAATTGTTTCAGCTGTAGTTAAAAATGTTAAAGTTCCTGTAACGGTTAAGATTCGAAGTGGTTGGGATGATGAGCATATTAATGCTGTTGTGGTTGCCAAGAAAATTGCAGAAGCAGGGGCTAGTGCTATAAGTATACATGCTAGGACAAGAAGTCAAGGATATTCGGGAAAAGCTGATTGGAATATTATAAAAGAAGTGAAAGAAGCTGTATCTATTCCAGTTATTGGCAATGGTGATGTTACAAGTCCATTATTAGCTAAAAAAATGTTAGATGAAACTGGTTGTGATGGCGTGATGATTGGACGGGCAGTTTTAGGTAACCCATGGCTTATTAGAGATTGTGTTTATTATTTAGAAAAAGGTGTTTTGTTGCCACCGGTATCTTATAGTGATAAAATTGCAATGATGAAAAAGCATTTTGAATTATTAAAAAAAGATAAATCTCTTAAAGTTGCCTTATTGGAAATTCGGTCTAATATTTTGTTTTATTTAAAAGGGATGCCTTATAGTAAAGAAATGAAGCAAAAGATTTGTGAATGTAAAACTGAAGAAGAAATTATGAATGTTCTTAATGAATATGAACAACAATTAGTTAAAAGCAATAATGAATAGTTAGAAAACTGGAATTTACTTTTTCATTTCATAGCAAAATTTTTTAATTGAAAAAGGGTATATTTTTATATCTATGTTAGACCATATTGATTAAAGAGACGAAAAATGATATTATAAAAAAGAGATGATAAAAATGAATGAAG
>CANRJL010000035.1 GCA_947630935.1 uncultured Bacilli bacterium
ACTATGTTTTATAACTTGATAAGTTAAATCACTTAAATAAGCCATATAAGTAAGATTAGTTAAATCATTTTTAATATTTGATAAAGGATTAATGATATCAATAGCTATTAAAGAAGATATTTTACCCGTAGATGAAGTAGCAGTTCATATTATTAAAAAACTTCATACTTACTATCCTGATATCTTAAAAGAACAATATGGTGTTTCAGATATTAGTGATTTTGCCAAAGTATATGAAATTATTGGAACTAAAATAGGAGCAGTAAAAAATGGGGAAGTTGATTATCAAAGAATCTCTCGCAAAATAATTAATGATATTAAAGGAGAAGTAATCAAGAATATTACATTTGATAATAAGTAGGTGTTAGAAGATGAAAAAAATCGATTGTGTAGATATGTTAGCATCTGAAAAAGAATTATATGCAAAAGGTTACAAATTTATTTGTGGTTGTGATGAGGCCGGACGTGGTCCTTTAGTAGGTCCAGTTGTTGCTGGTGCTGTTATTTTTCCCATGAATTATGAATTAGATGGCTTAACAGATTCTAAGCAACTTAGTGAGAAAAAAAGAGAATATTATTTTCAAAAAATAACTGAAGATGCTCTTGCTTATGGAATTGGTATTGTTGATGCTAAAATGATTGATGAAATAAACATATATAATGCCAGTCGTTTAGCAATGCTAAAAGCTATGGAAAATTTACAAATAAAACCCGATTATGTTTTAACTGATGCCATGCCTATTAATGACTATGTTGTTCCGGTAAAGTCTATAATTCATGGGGATGCATTATCATTATCCATTGCGGGAGCAAGTGTTTTAGCTAAAGTAACTAGAGACCATATAATGCTTGAATTGGACCAAAAATATCCTGAATATGAGTTTAAAAAGCATAAAGGATATCCCACAAAAAGACATTTAGAGTTACTAAAGCTTTACGGTCCAACAAAAGATTATAGGTTTACTTATAAGCCAGTTCGTGATTTAATAGATAAAGGTGGTAGAAGTGAAATTGCAAATAAATAAACAATTTTGGATAGAAATAGGAATTGCGATTATTTATCTTTTTTCTTTAGAAGTGATTTTTCGCGCTATTGAAAATTATACTATTTTTTCGTGGGCAACATTACGAATACTTTTTAGTTCAGCTTTATTAATTGTTATTTGGAATTTCTTTTTTTCATTTATCAAAAATACCAAGAAGCAACGTCTTTCTAACCTTATTTTATTAAGCATAGCTACAATATATAGTATTGCTCAAGCTGGTTTCTTAAATTTTTTAGGTATTTATGTTTCTTTGGGAACCTCAACTCAAGTAGGAGCTGTAGCAAGTTATATTGTTGATTTTTTAGAAAGTTTAAAACTAGAATATTATTTTCTAATTATACCAGTTATTTTATATTTTATATATATGAAAAAAGCTGATAAAAAATTTGAAATGGGCAATCCGCACAAGATTCGTCTTCAACTAATAATTTCTTTCTTTATTGTTGCAAGTTTATATTACAGTACTTTAACTTTATCTTTTATGCAAAACCCTTTACAATTAATTTCTAATATCGATTTATTTCACAATACTAGTAATTCTAGTATTGCAATTAATCAGTTTGGAACAACATTATTTGGCTTATTAGATATAAAATCTTTAATTCTTCCTTATAAAGATGATGGCTTTTCTGCAACCTCCATAACAAATGAAGAAGAAAATAGTTTAGATGATAATGCCTGGAAGAAATTACAAGAAAATACAACTAATGAAACTTACAAAAACATCAATAATTATTTTATGAATAGACCGATTACTAAAAAAAATGAATATACCGGTTTATTTAAAAATAAAAATTTAATTATTATTATGATGGAATCTGCAAATACCGTGTTAGAAAAAAAAGAATATTTTCCTAATTTTGCTAAATTAATGGAACATGGTTGGTATTGGGAAAATAATTATAGCCCTCGAAATTCTTGTTCAACTATTAATAATGAAATGAGTGGAATGATATCTTTATTTCCAATAAATAATATTTGTACTGCAAATATTTATAAAGAAAATACTTATTTTGAATCTATCTTTCACCTTTTTCGAAATGCCAATTATAAAACTTCTAGTTATCATGATTTTGATGAAACATTTTACTTTCGAAGAGAAATTCATCAAAATATGGGCAGTGAACGCTTCTATGATATTACTGATATCCCTGTTTATTATGTCAATGATGGTTACTGGGAATGGCCTAATGATGCTGATTTTTTAGCTAAAGCTATGCCTTATATTTTAGAAGATAAAAAATTCTTTAGTTGGTTTACAACTGCGAGTGCTCATCATCCTTATAATAATGATTCTATCTTAGCCCAAAAATATTATGATTTATTTGCCGATACTAATTATACTGATGGTGCCAAAAGTTATTTATCAAAATTAAAAGTAACTGATGATGCCATAGGAGTCTTATTAGATAAATTAAAAGAAGCAAATGTTTTAGAAGATACAGTTATAGTTTTATATGGTGACCATTATCCATATGCTCTTTCTGATGAAGATTTAAGCTTTTTAGACTTTGATGTTACTAAAGATTTTGAAAAAGAAAAAACGCCATTTATAATTTATAACCCTTCTTTAGAAGCCAAAGTTTTTGAAGAAAATACCTATTTTATGAATTTATTGCCTACAATTGCTAATTTATTTGACCTCGAATATGATGCGAGATTATATTTAGGTGAAGACTTATTTAATGAAAATTATAGTAATCGGGTTATTTATTCTGATGGTTCATGGCAAGATGATGTAGCTATTTATGAATCTGCATCTTCTTCTTTAAGATATTTACAAGATAAAACTTATACTAAAGAAAATTTACAAAAAATAAATTTAGATGTCACGAATAAACTTAGAATGAGTAATTTAGTTATTACTGAGAATTATTTTAATTATTTAGAAGAAGGCTTAAAAAAATATGAGGAAGAAGGGAAACAATGAATAATTTAATGATTGTGGAATCACCACATAAAAGTAAAACCATTGCGGCATTTTTAGGAAAAGATTATAAAGTTATTTCTAGTAAAGGCCACATTATGGACTTATCTACTAGTGGTAAATTCGGTTTAGGAGTAGATGTTGACAATGATTTTAAAGCAACATATGTTCCTATTAAAGGTAAAAAAAAGTTAATTAATGAATTAAAAAAAGAAGTAGATAAAGCTCAATTAGTTTATTTAGCAACAGACCCCGACCGTGAAGGGGAAGCTATTTCATGGCATTTAAAAGAAGCTTTAAAAATTAAAGATGAAAATTATGTTCGGGTTACATTTAATGAAATTACTAAAAATGTAATTTTAGATGCCTTAAATCATCCAAGAAAAATAGATGAAGAATTAGTTAAAAGTCAAGAAACAAGAAGAATTTTAGACCGTATTATTGGTTTTCGGTTAAGTAAATTAATGCAAAGTAAAACTGGTGGTAAATCTGCTGGTAGAGTTCAAAGTGTGGCCTTAAAATTAATTGTTGACCGTGAAAGAGAAATTTTAAATTTTACTCCAGAAGAATATTGGACAATAACAGCTGATTTTAGTGATTTTACAGCTGAACTAGAAAAATATAAAAATAAAAAAATTAAGATTACTAATGAAGAACAAGCTGATGAAGTCCTTAAAAACCTTAAAAAAACATTTAATATCTTGGATGTTACTAAAAAAGAAACTAAACGAAATAGTAAGCCAGTCTTTAAAACTGCAACATTACAACAGCTTGCTTCAACAAAGCTTAATTTTTCTTCTTCCAAAACAATGCGGATAGCCCAAAAATTATATGAAGGTATTGAATTACCAGAAGGATTGGTGGGTCTTATTACTTACATGCGAACTGATTCTGACCGAGTAAGCCCAGAATTTATAAATGAAACTAAAAAATATATTGCCCAAAAATATGGTAAAGAATATGTCGGAACTCCTAAAGTAAGTAAGAAAAAAGAAAATATTCAAGATGCTCATGAAGGTATTAGACCAACAAGTATCTTAAGAACACCTGAAAGTGTTAAAACTTATTTAGATAATGATGAATATAAATTATATCATTTAATATATTCTAGGGCTTTGGCAAGCATTATGGCTCCTGCAATTTTAAATAATACAACAATAACCTTAGAAAATAATGCTTACGAATTTAAAGCTAATGGTTCAGTTTTAATATTTGATGGTTATTTAAAAATATATGCTAAGTATGAAGACCAAAAAGATGTTAATCTACCTGATATTAAAAATTATCATAGTCAAGTAATAAGCGCTAAAGAAATTAACAAAGAACAACATTTTACTAAGCCAGAACCAAGATATACTGAAAGTTCCTTAATTAAAGAAATGGAAAAATTAGGAATAGGAAGACCTAGCACGTACGCGCCAATTATTTCGACATTAAAACAACGCGATTATGTAAAATTAGAAGATAAAAAATTTTTTCCAACTGAAATGGGAATTGAAACAACTGATAAATTACAAGAATTTTTTAAAGATATCATTAATGTCAAATATACAGCCGAAATGGAAAGTGATTTAGATGAAATTGCTTTAGCTAAAAAAAATAACATCACATTACTAAAAGAATTTTATCAAGAATTTGAACCATTAGTTGAAGAAGCTTTTAAAAGTATGACTAAAAAAGAAGCAAAACCAACTGGTGAAACATGTCCATTATGTCAAAACCCTTTAGTTGAAAGACGCGGAAAATATGGTAAATTTATTGCTTGTTCTAATTATCCAAATTGCAAATATATCAAAAAAGAAGAAAAAATAATTGAAAAAATTGCTATTTGTCCTAATTGTCAAGGTGATATTATTATGCGAAAAACTAAAAGAGGGAAAGCTTTCTATGGCTGTAGCAATTATCCAAAATGTACTTTTGCTAGTTGGGATAAACCAACTGGTGAAACATGTCCAAATTGTCAAAATCTTTTAGTCGAAAAGAAAGATAAAATAGTATGCATGAACTGTGATTATCAAAAATAACTAAAAAGTGACAAATTATCTCACAAAAAGACAAATGTTTTTCTTTACAAAAACTTTTGTCTTTTTTTATAATAAAAAACATTCGAAAGGAGGAAACTATGCTAACTAAATCTTTAAATCATCCAGTAGAATATTTATATTATGATTTTTTAGCTTATTTATTTACTTTGAAATATCTTTTAAAACAATATACTATCAATAATGGCTATTTATTAATAACATCATCTTATTCCGAATTTATTGCTTATTATCAGATTGCTAGTTATAAATTAAGAAAAAATGCCAAAACTGAAATTGAATATATTACCAAAGAAAGTTTATTGAATCATCTTTTCTTTTATTGTATGTATCAAGTAGATACAACCAAAGAAGATTATCAAATTATCTTAAAAGAAATAAAAGGACTATATCATCCTATTGAAATAACTAAATTAGCAAGTTGGGAACAAGAAGCTTTTTTTGGTCAAGAAAATGAAGCAATGCTTTTAAAAAAAAAATAATAAAGGTAAAATAAAAAATTAGCTAATTTTAATATTTATCTTTTATAGAATTATTTTCGGCAAATTATTGATTGTAATATTCAAATTAAAAGTTGCTTGAAAAGTGTCCTCTTTTTGCTATAATATATTTGAAAAATATAATGCGAAGGAGATTGTTCATGGAATTATTTAAAAAGAATGAGAAACCTTATCAGGTTATGCATTATGAAGGAATTGCTGATATTGGAGCAAATGTGCCTTGTACTTTTTTGATAAAAGACGAGATATTAAATATTAATTTTAATTCTGATTTAAATATTACATTACCTCTTAATAGAATTATAAAATTTGAAGCTATGAATGAAAATGACTTTATGATGAAGTACAAAAATACAAGTTCAATGCCTAATAAAAATATAACATATTTAGTGATAACTTATAAAACTAAAGAAGATGTTGAAAAAAGAATTGTATTATGGGCAGCAAATTATCGTGAGATAAAATATTTTATTGATTTACATTATAAATATCAAAAAAAATCTAAAAATATTGAACTGTAATTGAAATATTATATAAAATGGCTAAAAAATAAAGAACAACTATTATGTTTAAAATAAAGGTTTGAATTATCCAAAAATTTATTATCAAACATTATCAAAAAAATATATAAATGTTACAATATTTTTGTTAAACATTTATATTTGGCTGATTGGTCAAGAGATTAAGGAGAGGAATGTTAGTTAAAAATGAAAGAACACCTATTATGTTTACAAGAAAAATTAAAGCAATATAAGAATAATTTAGATGGGTTAGATATAGTGATACGTAATAGTTATAGAGAAATATTTGAAAATCCAAAATTGGAAACTGAAGAAAACTATCAGCAAGAAATATTTACAGGATATGCTAGTATTGATAAACCTCATTTGAAATATTTTAAAAAGGAAATATTAGATGCTAAATTTCCAAAAATGAAAATGTATGATTATTTATATTTAAGAAATATTAATCGCCAAAATTTTAATGCTTTAAATTATTTTGGGCGAAAAATAACTTATAATGAGATGTTTAGTCACATAAATGATGTAGCTAAATCATTTAAGCAAATGGGAGTAAAAAAAGGCGAACACCACTTAATGCTATTGTTGGTTTTAGTGATTTAATTAAAGAAGCAAATACTTTAGAAGAAGCAAAAGCAAATGCCAAAGATATTGTTTCTTCATCAGAAAAATTATTAACAATGATTAGCAATGTTTTGGATATAGCAAAAATCGATACTAATAAAAGTGAAGTTAAAAATGTAAATTATAATTTTAGCCAAGAAATAAATAAGGTTATCTATCTTTTTATTTCTAAAGCAGATGAAAAAGGAATAATATTGCAAGATGAAATAGAAAAGTTGCCTAAAATCTTAAATGGGGATATAGAAAGTATTAAAAGAATAATAGCTAATCTATTAGATAATGCTGTAAAATATACGGAAAAAGGAAGTATTCATTTAATAGTTAAAAATACAATTGAAAAAGATAATTGTAGATACAGGAGAAGGAATGTCTAACAAAGTTTTAAAAAATATTTTTGAAGAATTTAATAGAGAAGAAAAATATATGGATGCATCAACATCAGGAATGGGTTTAGGTTTATCTATTTCTAAAAAATTATTAGATATGATGGGTGGAAAAATAGAATGTGAGTCAACTGTTGGAAAAGGAACAACTTTTACTATTTATTTAACTCAAAAGATTATTGAAGAATAATTTATGAAAAATTAAAAGAAGCAGAATTGAAAATGATTAATCATCCTCAAAGAAATTTTAAAAAAATAATATGAATAACAAAACCTTATTATTCATAAATTTTTTTAGGTGACTATTTATGTTTTCTAATGAAATACATATGCGAATTAGAGTTTTCTTTTTATTCATAATTTGTTTATTAGTTATTATTATTTTAAAAGTATTTTATATTCAAGTTTTTTCTTATGAAAAACTTAGTACTTTAGCAGAATCTTTATGGAGTAGAAAACTCCCCATTGGAGCTGATAGAGGTGAGATTTTAGACCGAAACGGTAAAGTTCTTGCTACTAATTTAACAACAACTAGTTTAGTAATTATTCCTAATCAAATTCAAAATGCTGAAGAAGTTGCTCAAAAATTGAGTGAAATATTAAAGACAGATTATCAAGATATGCTAGCTCATGTTACTAAAAAGACAAGTATTGAAAGAGTTCATCCCGAAGGAAGACAATTGTCTTATGAAGTTGCCTCTCAAATTGATGAGCTTGGTTATGATGGTGTATATTTAGTAAAAGAAAGTAAAAGATATTATCCCTATGGTTCACTACTTAGCCACGTTTTAGGTTATGTTGGTATTGATAATCAAGGTTTAAGTGGCTTAGAATTAACCTATAATGATTATTTAACTGGTGAAGATGGAGCTATAAAGTATTTTTCAGATGGTAAAGGTAATCGTCTAGCACTTTCTGAAGTATACGAAAAACCCCAAAATGGGATTAATATTAAATTGACTATTGATTTAGATTTACAACTTGCCATTGAAAGAGAATTAGATAATGTATGGAGTAAATATACACCGGAGCATGCTCTTATCATGGCAATGCAACCAAAGACCGGCGAAGTATTAGCAATGGCTTCTCGTCCTACATTTGATTCGAATAATTATCAAGATTATGATACTGAAACAATAAATCGTAATTTACCAATTTGGATGACTTATGAGCCTGGTTCAACATTCAAAATTATGACCTTAGCAAGTACAATAGAAGAAAAAACCGTAAATTTATTTGAAGACCATTTTTATGATGGTGGCTCTATTCACGTGGATGGAGCAACTATTCATTGTTGGAAAAGCGGGGGTCATAAAGACCAAACTTATTTGCAAGTAGTTGAAAATAGTTGCAATCTTGGTGTCAATACAGCAACAAATACAAATTTGAAGAAATTCCTTTAACCAACGTAAATAATCATACCCTAAATTGATGTTTTCAGTTAGTTTAATTAAAATTTTTCTCTGGAATGAGTGTCGTAGTTATTTGAAACTATTTAAAAAAGCCAGATCTTATATATTTTTTTCTTTGCGAGTAATATATATCAGATATTTTAATTTTTTATTATTTTGAAAAAAATAATGTGTTATTTACTTTTTGGGTAATTAATATAGCTATTTTTTTATAACTTTGTTATAATTGCCTTAATAAATAAAGCAAAATTTATTAGAACGAAACCTATTGTGAAAAAAGATTATAGAAATCATTTAACAATTAGGTTTAGCAAAAGATAGGAGATTTATTTATGTTAGATATTAATTTTAGGCAAATAATTGAATTGATTGAGAAAAGAAAAAATAATGCTTATATAAAAGTTAATGAAGAAATGATTTTGTTATATTTAGAGGTTGGTAAATTTTTATATGAACTAAAGGAAAAAAGTGGATATGGCGATAAAATTACTACAAAAGCGGCAGATTTTATTAAGAATAATTATCCTACTATTAAAGGATTTACTAAAAGAAATATCGAAAGAATGATTCAATTTTATAGTACTTATAAAGATGATGAGATTGCGACACCACTGGTGACGCAATTATCATGGAC
>CANRJL010000036.1 GCA_947630935.1 uncultured Bacilli bacterium
ATTTATTTTATTTCAACTTTTTTCAACAACTTACTTCCCATATTAAAAAAAGCGGGAACTTTCAATTTTATTTTATGCTTAAAATTTTATATATTGACTTTTTTTAAACATATGTTTATAATAAAAACCACTTAAAGGGGGTTTTATTATGGGAAAATCAAATATTAACCTATTTAATGAAATAACTGAAAGTGCGGCTTATAGTAAGTTTAGTTATAATTTACGCTTAATGTTAGAAGCTTTAGTAAAGCAAGATGAAAAGCAATGGTTTAATAATGTTTTATATTTTTATCCTAATCATTTAAATATAATAGCGGATATTACTGAACAATTTTTACAAAAAAAATTTATAACTTTAGCAGATTCAAATAGACTTTGGAAAAATGTATTAGAATTAAATATGAAAATTATCAACTCTCAACCTTATGATTATACTATTTATTATGAAGATAAAGATATTAATAAAAAACCAATTTTAAAAAATATTGCCGAAAAATATAGTAGTGGGCCTTTGATAATAAATCGTCATGAGCCAAATTTTGCTGTTATATATGAAAAAGATGCTATGATAATGAAGAAAAATATTTTAAATGACGAAAAAAATCGTCAATCTTTACAAGAAGAGTATCAAAAAATTTATAAATATTATTATCATTTATCTTTTACTAATATTTCTAAAATACTAGAATTGTTAAAAAATGAAGGTTTAAATAGTGAACATGGCCAAAAGCAAGTACAAATATTGTTAATTGGTTTACTAAAAAATCAAACAGACAAAAGAAATAAACCAGCTTCACCTGTAAAAAAAGAGTCTTTAGATTTAAGTGGCTTAAATTTAAAAGATTTTCCTCAAGTAAAAAGATATTCAGCTAAAGAAATGAAAGCAATGGCTAAAGAATTAGATGAGCAAATTTTAAAAGTTCGGAATGGTGAAAAAATCAATTTACAAAATTATTTAAATTATGTTAAAAAAATAATTATTTTAGAACAAGAAAAATTAGCTAATGATGAACATATAAATGAGTTATATGACGCCTTAGACATCAATTTTTCTACTTATGATTTTATTGAGTCTAAAGCAAGATTCTTATTACAAACAAATTTAGGAATAGATATCTATCCCTTATTACAAGACATTGCTGACATTAAAGAAATATGTGCAACTTCCACAGATAAAAAAGAAAAAAAAGAATTTATGTTGTTACTTCAAGAAAAATATCAAGAGTTATACGTATTAATCAGAAATAAAAATCAATATGAAAGAACATTAGAAAAAGAAAGGTAAAAACAAGATGATAAAACTTGATAATATTGGCATAGTTCCATTAACAATCTCTAAATTGACAGCAAGAAATCATAAAAAAAGTAAAAATGAAAATTTAAATATCTTACTTGAAGCCTTAAATAGTAAAAATTTTAAAAAATGGAGCACTACTATTATGGACTTAAATGGAGACTATTTTTCTATTTTTAGTGATTATTTAAAAAATGAAAATAAAACTAGTCAAGAAGAACAACAATTTTGGCAAGAAGTAATTCAAATGAATTTTGGCTTTATTAAAACATCATCATTTTCTTGTTCATCATATTATCAATATAAAGAAGTAAATCAAAAATTTTTAAAATTAATAGTAACAAAATGCCATTATGGTTCTTCTTATTTAGATGTCCAAAATGAAGATGTTTATCCTTTTTTTAAGAAAAGAATTTTACAAGAAGAGCAATTACGTTTAAAATTTCAACAAGATTATTCAAAAATTAATGAATGGATATATACATTAACTGATGAAAGAATAGCAAAAATATTACAATATTTTGAAGAAGAAGGCTTAAAAGATAATCATACAGAAGAAATAATTAAACAATTATTAGAGGAAAAAAAGCAACATTATGAATCTTTAAAAATTAAAAAAGAAGTTATTAAGCAAGAAAAAGATATTGATTTAAGTGGTTTGAATTTAAAAATAATTCCCGTAACTCCTACTTATACGATGAAAGACATAAAAAGAATGATAGATAGTTTAGATGCTAAAATAAAAAAAGTAAGAGATGGTGAAAAAATATCATTAACTGAATATTTAAAGTATCTTCAAAATATTTTAATTTTAGAACAACAAAAACAAGCTGGCGAAGAACATATCAAAGAATTATTTGAAGCTTTACAATTAGATTGGACAACATATTCTTTTATTGAAGCAAAAGCCCAATCATTATTGCCAACAAATCTAGGGATAGATATTTATCCACTTTTAAAAGACATTAATGATATTAAAGACATTTGTCAGACATCAACCAATGAACAAGAAATAGCTGAATTTAAAAATTATCTTTATCAAAAATATAAAGAACTTCATACATTATTAATGCATAATAGTTCTTATGAAAGAAAAATCGTCATGACCAAAGAAACTAAAAAAATAAAGAAGCTAAGTTTTACATCTTAGTTTCTTTTTGATAAAATATAATTAAGAAAAGAGGAAATAAATATGCAAAAAATCATATTAACTGGTGATCGCCCCACTGGCAAATTACATATAGGTCATTATGTTGGCTCTTTAAAAAGTCGTTTAAAATTGCAAGAAGCAGGTAATTATGATGAATTTTTTATAATGATTGCCGATGCTCAAGCCTTAACTGATAATGCCGATAACCCTATGAAAATACGTTCTAATATTTTGAATGTGGCAATGGACTATCTAGCTGTAGGCATAGACCCTAAAAAAGTTCATATTTTTATTCAGTCAGAAGTAAGTGAATTAACAGAATTAACTTTTTATTATTCTAATTTAGTAACTGTTGCAAGATTGCAAAGAAATCCTACAGTCAAACAAGAAATTAAATTGCGGGATTTTAATGAAAGCATTCCCGTTGGCTTTTTTAATTATCCAATCAGTCAAGCGGCTGATATAACAGCTTTTAAAGCCAATATAATTCCTGTTGGTGACGACCAATTACCTATGATTGAACAAACAAGAGAAATCGTTCGTTCCTTTAATCGTATTTATGGTGATACTTTAGTAGAGCCCAAAGAATTATTGCCAGATAATAAAGCATGTTTAAGACTTCCTGGGATAGATGGCAATGCTAAAATGAGTAAAAGCTTAGGCAATTGTATATATTTGACTGATTCCAAAGAAGAATTAAAACAAAAAGTTTTTAGAATGTATACAGACCCCCTTCATATTAAAGTTGAGGATAAAGGACATATTGAAGGCAATACTGTTTTTACATATTTAGATGCTTTTTCAAGTGAAGCAGATTTTGCTAAATTTTATCCTGAATTTAAAAATTTAGAAGAATTAAAAAAAGCTTATCAACATGGTGGCATAGGAGATATGAAATTAAAAAAGTTTTTATTTGAAATTTTAAATCAAATATTAGAACCGATAAGACAAAGACGTAAATACTATGAAAATCACTTAGAAGAAGTTTATGAAATATTAAAAGAAGGAACAAAATATGCTGAGCAGATAGCGGCTAAAACATTAGAAGAAGTCAAAAATAATATGAAATTAAATTATTTTAAAAATAAACAACTTTTAGAAGAGTATCAAGAAAAATTTAATTAAGACATAAAAAATTTTTTATGTTTTTTAAAGCCAAATTATAGCAAATTTTCTGAAATATAACTTTTTCTTTTAAAATATAAAACCTAAATGTTTGACAATGAAAAACAAGTTCGATAAAATAAAAATAGAAAGGAAAATGTAATGAATAGTCAAAAATTAAAAGAGGTTTGTCAATATGTATGATGTTATTATTATTGGTGCTGGACCGGCTGGTCTAACAAGTGCTCTTTATCTTTTAAGAGCTAATAAAAAAGTTTTAGTGTTAGAAGCTAAAAGTTATGGTGGTCAAATATTAAATGCTCATAAAGTTGAAAATTATCCAGCTATAATGTCAATAAGTGGTTATGATTTTGCTACTAATCTATATAATCAAGTTAAAAATTTAGGATGTGAAATCAAATATGAAACAGTTATCAACATTAAAGATGATAAAACTGTGGTAACGAAAGAAAATGAGTATCACTCTACAGCTGTTATCATTGCAACTGGTTCAGCTAGTCGAAAATTAAATATTGCTAATGAAGATAAATTTATTGGTAAGGGGCTTTCTTACTGTGCTACTTGTGATGGTCATTTTTACCAAAATAAAATTGTAGCAGTGAATGGTGGGGGCAATACTGCTTTAGAAGATGCTTTATATTTAGCAGGTATTGCTAGTAAAGTATATTTAATTCATCGTCGTGATAAATTTAGAGGCGAATTTAAATATTTAGAAGCTTTACAAAAACTTGCTAATGTTGAATTTATTATGAATTCTTCAATTGTTTCATTAACTGGGGAAGAACATCTTGAAAAAATAAATATTAAAGATAATTTAGAAAATATTAGTGAACTTAAAATAGATGGTTTATTTATAGCAATAGGGCAAACACCCAATAATGAAATTTTTAAAAACGTTGTAGATTTAGATGATAAAGGCTATATTATAGCAAATAATGATGTCTATACAAAAACACCTCATATATTTGTTGCAGGTGATGCTAGAGTTAAAGATTTAAGACAACTTACTACAGCTGTCAGTGATGGTAGTATTGCCGCTACCAAAGCTATTAAAGAAATAGCTGAAGATTAAAAAATATGTAGAAAGGAGTTAATCTATTTAAATAGATTAAAAAGATAAATATGTTTGATTTAAAAGGCCAAGTTGCCGTTATAACCGGAGCTTCTTCTGGTCTTGGTAAGCAAATGGCATATGCCTTTGCCAAACAAGGAGCATGGGTATATTTATTAGCTAGAAGACAAGAACGTTTAGAAGCTATTAAAAAAGATTTAGAAGCAAGTGGATATAAAGTAGGTATTAAAGTATGTGATGTTACTGATACCGAAATGGTTAATAAGTGTGCCAAAGAAATAGAAGCTGAATGTGGAAAAGTTGATATTTTAATTAATTGTGCTGGCGCATCAAAAGATAATGGTATTTTAACCATGACAGATGATGAATGGGATTTCACTATTGCGACCGATTTATCCAGTGTTTTTAAAATGACTCGTGCTTTTGCCAATATCATGAAAAAAAATAATTATGGTCGAATAATTAATATTGCTAGTATGTATGGAATGGTTGGCAATACCGAAATTCCAACAGTTGCTTATCATGCCTCAAAAGGCGGAGTTGTTAACTTCACTAGAGCTGTTGGAGCTGAATTAGCCCCTTATAATATTACCGTAAATGCTATCTGCCCAGGTTATTTTTATACCGAATTAACAACTAATGTTTTAAATACCGAAAAGTTTCAGGAATTTGCCAAAAACCATGTTCCTATGCAAAGATATGGACGAGAAAATGAATTAAATGCAGGAGCTATTTTTCTTGCAAGTCCCGAAGCCAGTTATGTAACAGGTGTTATTTTACCAATTGATGGAGGCTATACATGTGTTTAATGAAAAATATCATTAAACCATATTTTCATATTTGCCAAAATTTCTTCTAAAGAATATTCATTTTCCTTGCGAAAATATCTTATAATTTCCATTAAAATACCATTCATAAAAAAAGATATTGTAAGGTCTAAATAATAATCATTAGGATAATTTGTTTTTAAAGCTTTCGAAATTTTTTTACTAATAATATTTTTAATCTGATATAAAAAAATTAAGGAATCATTTGCTGTCAATAATAATTTATAGGTTTCTTCATTTCCTTTTAGACAAGCAAAAATATTATCAAAATAATTCAATATATCTTGTTTAGAATGCAAAATAAAATCTTCATTACATAAAAGGTCAATTATTTGCAATTGATATTCTTGAGCAACTTGATAAATATTATCATAATGTGTATAAAAAGTACTTCTTGTAATATTAGCTTTTTTCACAAGCTCCGTAACAGTTATTTTATCTAACTGTTTTTTTTCATTAATTAATAAAGCAAAAGTTTTTTTAATCAAATTTCTTGTTTTAATAGCTGATGAATTTAGACATTGAACTTTCATTTTTAATATTTGCTCCTTTCTTGATATTTAAGTATACCATTATTAAAGAAAAAATACAATTTTGCCGGATATGTCTAAATTTAGACACTTTCTTAAAATTTATGCTTTCATAACAGTTATATGATGAATATAATGTATTGTAATTGCCATTAAAAGGAGAAATAAATTATGAAGAAAATTACTGATTTTATAATTGATAAAAGACATTTTATATTAATAATATTTATTATCTTAACTATTTTATGTGCTTTATTATCAAATAAAGTAAAAATTAACTATGATATTGCTAAGTATTTACCAGATACTTCAAAGACCAGAATTGGTTTAAATATTATGGAAGATGAATTTGCTGATGTTTCAACTAGTACATTAAATGTCATGTTTGTTGATACTCAAAAAGATAAAATGACAATCAAACAAGAATTAGCAAGCATTGCTGGTGTTGAAGAAGTTTTATACGATAATAGTGAAAAATATAATAAAGATATATATACTTTATATGCTATAACTGTCAATGCTAAAAAAGATAGTGCCATAGCTAAAGAAGTATATAATACTATAAATGAAAAATATCAAAATGATAAAATATATATGAGTGGCAGTATTTTAGAAGCAAATAAAAAAGTTTTACCTTTTACCATTGTTATTCTAGCTGTTTTAAGTGCACTTGTTATCCTATTAATTATGTGTGAATCATTTGTTGAGCCATTTTTATTTTTAACATCTATTTTAATGGCTGTTATCTTAAATAAAGGAACAAATATTATTTTTCCCAATGTATCTCATATAACAAATTCCATATGTGCTATATTACAAATGGCTTTATCAATGGACTATTCTATAATGCTTATGAATCGTTATGACCAAGAGCATCGTCATGAAAAAGATAAAATAAAAGCCATGAAAAATGCTTTACATGCTTCTTTTAAGTCAATTTCTAGTAGTTCCATAACAACCATTGTTGGTTTATTATCTTTAGTTTTTATGAGTTTTAAAATAGGTCAAGATTTAGGGTTCATCTTAGCTAAAGGAGTATTATTTAGTTTAATATGTATCTTTTTTGTTTTACCAACTTTAATATTAATATTTGATAAATGGATAATTAAAACTAAGAAAAAAAGTCCTCAAATAAAATTATCTAAATTAGCTAATTTAAATTATAAGTCGCGCTTTTTGTCATTGCCAATATTTTTAATAGTTTTACTGACTTCCTTTCTTTTAAAAGGTAATTTAGGAATATTCTATACCGAAAAACAATCAGATGAGATTTCCAAAGTTTTTACTGAAAATAATCAAATTGCTATTATTTATCCTAATGATGAAGAAAACAATATAGCAAATTATCTTCCTAAAATAGCAGATGATGAAAAAATAACAGATGTTTTAGGCTATTCTAATACCATTAATGAAAAGTTAACTTATGATAAACTAAATAATAAATTAGCTGATTTAGATAGTGATATAACAATTGAAAATTATTTATTAAAAATAGTTTACTATCATTATTTTAATAATCAAGATAATAATAAAGTATCTTTTAATGAATTTATTAATTTTATTGAACAAGAAGCCTACAATAACCCTGAAACAAACAAATTTATAAATAATGATATAAAAAAAGATATTACTAGATTAAAAAACTTTATTACTAGCTCAAACATTCATAAAATGCGTAATTCTAAAGAAATTTCTGACATTTTAGATATTGAAGAAAGCAAAATAAATGATTTATTAATTTATTATCTTTCTCAAAATAATAATCTTAACCTAACCTTAAATGAATTTATTAATTTTATTAATAAAAATGTTTTAAAAGATGAATTATACTCTCAAAAAATTAGTAATGAAAATAAAACTAAATTAAAAAAATTAACCAAATTTGTTAATAAAGAAACAATTAATAAAAAAATGAATTCTTCTGAACTTGCTGATTTATTTGCCATTGATTCTAAAATAATTTCAGAATTATTTAAATACTATATTTTACAAAATGAAATTAAGACGACAATGACAATAAGCGAATTTTCTAATTTTGCTTTAAATAATGTTGTAAGTTCTAAAGAGTACGCCAATAATTTTAATAGTAAGACTATCGAAAATATTAAAATGTTAACCATTTTTAGTGCGAAACAAACAATTAAGAAAGAAATGACTGACCAAGAATTAGCTAATTTATTTGGGATGAATAAAACCGATGTAACCAATATTTTATTATTAGACTATCTAAATAAAGAAAATTCTAATAAACTTACGGTTTCCGATTTTATTAATGGAGTCATGCTGATTAAAGAAAAAACTAATTATTTAGCTAATTTAGATACATCATCATTAATGACTATTCAAGATACCAATTTAAGCCAAGATAAAAAGCAATATACAGTTAAACAAATGGCTAATCTTTTACCAATTTCTGTTCAAGAAATAAATCAAATTTATAATTTAATTTTTTACGTAAATGGTAAAGTAAATCTTACTAGTAACCCCCAAAATTTTGTATCATTAGTTTTAAAAAATACTAGTAATATGCCTGATGAAACAACTACCAAATTAAAATTAATTCAAACTATAATGCAAGAAAGTTTAAAAGATACAAAATATTCCTATATTGAACTTGCTAAGTTAATTAATTTACCTGCTTCAAGTACTAAAAATATCTATGCCCTTTATACAGCTGCCCAAAATAATTTATCCTTAACTCCTAACGAATTTGTTTCATTTATTCTAAAAAATCAACAAGATGCAACTCTTAAAAAGGCTATTTCCTCAAATAATATTAAAGAATTAACTTTACTAAATACCATTATGAATGCTGTTTTAAAAGATAAAACATACTCAAGTACTTCATTAGCAAAATTACTAAATCTTAATCAAAATGATACAAAATTATTATATGGTTTATATGATTCCATTTATGTTAATAACAATTATCAAATATCATTATATAAATTTATTA
>CANRJL010000037.1 GCA_947630935.1 uncultured Bacilli bacterium
TGGTCGAGAAGACAGGATTTGAACCTGCAACCCCTTGGTCCCAAACCAAGTGCACTACCAAATTGTGCTACTTCTCGCTTATTAATAATAGTTTATCACAAAAACTAATTTTGTGATAAAAAAATGGTGCACCCAAAGGGAGTCGAACCCCTAACCTTTAGATCCGTAGTCTAACGCTCTATCCAATTGCGCTATGGGTGCATTTATAAAATGCAATATGATTATATAATAAAGGACCCAAAAATGCAAGTGTTTTTTAGTAGTAACCCATTTATAAATCATTAACCATTTTAAAATATTTAAAAAACTATTTTTTCCTTGCTCTTAATTTTTTTACTTTTCGCATAATTTTTTGCATAGTCATTTTTTCTTCTTGTTCAATCTCTTTTTTTCGAAAAATATGATACAACATAATTGGATGCATAATAAAATCCATACTATCAGCTTTATCAATCAATGTTAGTAACCATGCTTCTTTACTTTTAGGAATTTTAAGATTAACCGGAAACATATGAGTTTCCATAATTTCGGCAATTTTAGGCGTAATTTTTTTGCCATAGATTTTTTTGGCATTTAATACAGCATTATGAGCATGAGTAAAAGCATGCATTTGCAAAAAAGGTTTTTTCTCTTTATCATATTGCCATGGTTTTTCATAAAAATCATGTAACAAACCAGCAATTGCCAAACTTTTATAATCTAAATGAAATTTTTTGCCAATTTTAAAGCAATCAAAAGAAACTCGCACGGTATGCTCATAAACACTTTCATTTATATGATGGGGAAAATTTTTTCTTTTCAAAAATTCTTTATTATTTATAAAAGATTCAATAAGTTCATAATATTCTACATAATCACTAAAAGCATCAACTATTTTTTTTTTATTTTCAAAATAAAAACGAATATAACTAATCAAGGTTACAATTTGTAAACCACAAGTAATATAAACAAACCAACTAATAGATACATGATAATTAGGAAATAATACATCCAAAAAACCCAGTAAAATAGAAATAAAAATAAACCAAGTTTTTATTTTACCAACAAATAACGAAAGAGCAATTTTATTTTTAAAATAAAAGTAGAGATTAAAAGACGCGAGTAAACATTCTAAAATAAATACATAAAAAAACATAGGATTTCGTAAAATTAGCAAAATAAGTAAACCTAATGCTAAAACTTTATCAGCCAAAGCATCCAATTTTGCGCCAAAATCACTAACAACATTCCATTTTCTAGCTAATAAGCCATCCAAAAAATCTGTAAATGCAATAATCATAGCTACTAAAATCAATGACCAAATATGATTAGTTAAACCTAAAATAATAACAACAGGAGTCATTAAAATTCTTGAAAAAGTCAATAAATTAGGAATATATTTTTTCATAACCTTATCCTCCACTTAATTTTACCAAATCTTTAAAAAACATTTTCATGTTTCATAACATAAAAAAGACTTTTGAAAAATCAATCACTTAACCTCAAAAGTCTTTTTAGACTTCTTGAACTACTGCAATAATCATTGGCTTACTTTCCGTTTGTTCATATAAATAATTACTTAATTCATAACGTATTTCTGTTTTTATTTTATTATATTCAACATAACCATTTACTATATTTCTCGTTATAACATCTTCGCAAATTTCTTTCATACCAGAAATAATATCCTTTGAATCTTTAATATAAATAAAACCTCTTGTTGTAACCTCAGGCCCAACAATCAATACTTTTTCTTGTTTACTAATAGTCGCGCTTATTAAAACAATACCATTTTCACTAAGCATTTCTCTATCTTTAATGACTAAATCGCCAACATCATCACTACTTTTACCATCAATCAAAGCATCTTTAACAGGCACATGCACAAACTTATCTTCATATTTTCCATCTACGAAAGTGACAACATCCCCATTTTGTTTTAAGAAGATATTCTCGGCCGGAATTCCTAAAGAATTAGCCAAATTAGCATTATTTACCATATGCCGATATTCCCCCTTAACAGGCATATAATATTTTGGCTTCATAAGTTTAATCATTAACATTAAATCTTCACTAGATGCATGATGTAAAATATTCTTATCTTTTGGTAAAGAAATAATTTGGCAACCAGTCATTGCAATATCATTCTCCAATTTTACTAATAATTTTTCATTTGCATCATATCTTGGTTCTGCAAAAACTACTGCATCAGTTGCCTTTAAAGAAATAAACTTATCATATCCACTGACAATTTTTGAAATTGCCGCATATGGATTAGACTTATCATCACAAACTAACAAAATAGAATTACTATCCTCAATATTAGACAAATCTCCAATAAGTTCCTCTTGATAATTTAAATAATGATTATTATAAGCAAAATGAATAAAATTTTGTAACTTCTTGCCCATTACAACAATTTTGCGATGAGAATTTTTCGCACCCTCAAAAATATCTTTTATTGTATATAAATGGGTAGGCAAAACACTAATAATTATTCGTCTATCAACTTTGTTAAATATGTCAGCAAAAAAATTTGTTAAGCGATGAGAAGGCGATGTATGACCAGAATTTTCTGAAAATACAGATTCGCTTAAAAGACATAAAACTCCTTGTTTTCCAACATAGGCAATCTTGCCTAAATCCATATCATAATGATCACGCATCAAAGGATCAATAATAAAATCTCCCGTATAACAAATTGTTCCATCTTTTGTATATAAACAATACATAACTGCATCAGGAACACTATGACTAACTGTTATTGGAAAAATTGAACATTCTCCAAAATTTAACTTTCGATGAGGCAAAATTTCCACAATATTATCCTCTTTAACACCTAAATCCATTAAAACAAACTTAGTGTATTTAGTAGCATAAAACTTAATTTCTGGAATAAATTTAACTAAATCTAAAGCTCCACCCATGTTTTCATAATGACCATGCGTTAAAAATACGCCTTTGATTTTTTTGCGATTTTTTACTAAATACTCATAATCTGGAATAATATAATCAATTCCAAACATATTATTTGACGCATATTTTATCCCACAATCAAATACATATATATCATTATCAACCTCAACAATATAAGTGTTTTTACCCATCTCATCAAGGCCACCTAAGCCAAAAATTCTTATTTTGCCCATAAAATAATTTCCTCCTAGTACTTTCTAACAATTTATAAACTAAAAAGTTTTTTAAGTAAAGACATTATATCAAATTATTTTATATTTTGCAAACTAATCAAAAGATTCACTAATTAATTGAGATAAAGGCAATATTTGATAACCCTTATAAATAATATTTTCAATAAGTAATTTCAAATAACTTAAATCTAAATTTTCAATATAAATAATCGAACCAGGTAAAATATTGGAATAAATTGCAACAAAATTACTATTTGTAACTGAAACAGTTGGTTCAACTAAAATTTTACCCTTTTTTTGACAAAATTCTTTAGTCATTTTTTTCAAAAAGCAAATATTTTTATTTTCTTTAGTAGTATTTAAACTTTTTTCAACTTCATTATATTTATTTTCATCATCATTTATCTTTTCACCAAGGCGTTGCATTTTAACAGTATTAGAAGTAGTTAAAACTGCGTAATCCATTCCCATTTCTTCAAAATATGCAAGAAGATAATTATCTTCATTAACTACAAAACTTACTCCCATTTTTTTTAAATTTCCTTGGCGAATAATTTTATTTTTATTTTTGTCTAATGTAATTGTTGGCATAACTTGATCATAAATTAAATAAGACTCTAAATATGCACCTAAATTTTTCATTTTTTGAAAACTTTTTTCAATATTTACCTTTTGACCAACTATCCCCGGAATTACATAATCACCATCAATTAAAGCATTAACACTTTCAATATAATGGTCATCTTTATCCATTAAAATACTTTGATAAATCGGGTCTTTTTGCCGCATTAAAAGAGCAAATTGATGTGTATAATAAAAACTAAAACATAAAAGAGCTACAATTCCAAATGATTTTAAGCCTTTATTCATTTGTATCACCTATAATAGTATATGATGAAAAAAGTAATATAAATGCATCTTAACTATCATTTTCTTTGAAGCAATCATCTTCGGAAATAATTTTTTCTTTATGATTACTACTCACAAAAGAAATAGATTCAACAATTACCTCGGTCATATACTTCTTTTCTTCCAAATCATTTTCATAAGTTCTCACTTGAAGTCTCCCACGAACACTTACAATATCGCCTTTTTTACAATATTCTTTAGTTCGTTTAGCTATTCCGTTCCATAACACGCATCTTAAAAAATCTGTTTCATAAATTCCTTGAGAATTACGATAACTTCTTGGAACAGCCAAATTAATAACCATTCTAGATTGTTCGTTTGTCAAAAGCAATTCAGGATCTTCTGTTAAACGCCCAACTAAAATGACATGATTCAATATTTCACCTCCTTTCGTTTTCATTAAAACAAAGAAAGTAAAAATACACAAACAATCAAACTTTTAAATTTTAAATCTAATTTTTTCCAATTTTTAATTTTGACTTTGCCAAATTTAAAAATTTGTCATAAAAAAACAACAAATTATTTAAATTTGCTATTTAAAAAAATTATCTGTAAATTAATGTTAATTGACATCATTCTTCCAACAATCTATTTAATTCTACAGCATATTCCATTGGCAATTCTTTTCTAAATTCATCAATAAAGCCCATAATAATTAATTCCTTAGCCCGATTTTCACTAAAGCCTTTACTCATTAAATAAAATAATTTTTCTTCACTTACTTTACTTACACTTGCTTCATGTTCCAAAGTACTCGAATCATTTTCTACTATATTTTTAGGATAAGTATCACTTTTACTTTTAGAATCTAATAAAATTGTATCACACTTAACACTAGCAAAACTACCTAAAGCATTTTTAGTAATATTAACAGTTCCCCGATAATTGCTAATTCCTCCCTCACTTGCAATGCTTTTATTAACAATATTACTTTTAGTATGCGCCCCAATATGAATCATTTTAGCTCCAGCATCCAAAATTTGCTTTTTCTTAGCATAAGCAATACTTACGCAATTACCCCGAGCATAATCACCTTTTAAAATACAAGATGGATATTTCATAGTAATTCCTGAGCCTAAATTGCCATCTACCCATTCCATAAGTCCACCTTCTTCAACAATTGCTCTTTTAGTAACCAAATTATAAACATCTAAAGACCAATTTTGAATCGTACTATATCGGCATTTAGCATTTTTTCCTACAAAAATTTCTACAACACCAGCATGAAGACTAACTTTTGCATTCATTCTTGCTGTACATCCTTCAATATAAGAAAGCTCAGCCCCTTCATCAACAATAATAATTGTTCGTTCAAACTGTCCCAAAGAAGCTGTATCAATTCGAAAATAACTTTGCAAAGGTCTATCAACTTTAGTATAAGGAGGAATATAAATAAATGAACCACCACTCCACACAGCCCCATTTAATGCTGTATACATATTTTCTTGATAATCAACCAAAGTATTAAAATATTTTTTAAACAAATCTGGATATTTTTGCAAAGCCATATCAGTACTCATAAAAATAATATCTTTCTCAGTTTTATTTTTATGATACACAACTTCACTTTCTAACTGATTAGAAACCCCATCTAAATATTTTTCCTCTGCCGAAACAACCCCCAATTTACAAAAAGTATGATATGTTTCTTGCTTTACATCTTTCCAATCACTTTTAATATCCTCACTTTTTCGATAGTATATTAAATCATCAAAAGAAAAATCTAATTTTGGCCCAAAAGAAGGTTGCTTTTGCTTTAAAAAATTATCATAAGCTTGCAAGCGAAATTCTTTCATCCACAAAGGTTCAGCCTTTTTATTTGATAAATCTATAATAAAATCTCTTGTTAATTTTTGCTTCATAAAAAATCACTTCTAACCTATTTTAACAAAGAATTACTTTTTTTTAAAGAGCATTTATGCTATACTTAACTTATAATAAGGATGTGTATAAAATAATGGAAAATATTTTAAAAGAAAATATCCTCTATTTAAAAGAATGGTCCAAAATCAACCCCTCTTTTAATGATTTAAGCATAGAAGGAAAAGATTTAATTTTAAAAATAAATGATACTCAAGAAAAACAAGATATATCAGAATTTTATTTTCCAGAAATGCTATATAATGAAACATTTCGCCAAAAACTAGCAAAAGACTATACAGCTGAAAATCTTTTCCGAATTATTCAAGTATATTGCCAAGCAAAAGAAGTCTTAAATGAAGAGCCAAAAGATCCAACAATTATCAAAAGTGTTGAAATCAAAAATGAAGATAAAAAATTTATTCTATTTACAACTTTAGACCAAAAAAAATATCGTTTTGATACAGAAAATCCTGAAAAAATTTTAAATTTATTCCTAATAACAAAAGAAAAAAAGCCAGATATAACCTTAAAAGAATTTGGGGAGGTATTAAAAAATGACTCAACTAAATCAATATAAAAATTTATTAACCAAAACAACACCTTTAACTACTGAAGAACAACTATTTATTACTAAAATAGAGCAATTAATTAAAAATGCTTACTTCTATCGAGAAGAAATAACAAGTGCAATGGTAAATTACCTTTTAAATTCTTATGAACAAATAATGACTGAAATATTAGTTACCCCTGAACAATCGCGAACATCTAATATGCAAGAAGCTTTAGAAAGAAATAGTTCATTAATAAATAATAAAGCAGAAACTCGTCAAAACAAAGAAACTCAATCACTAGCCCTTAAAAAAAACAATAATCAAATTAGTTATGGTTTTACAAATGCTTCTATTATTATCTTTTTAGTTTCATTATTAGGCATTATTACATCTGTTTTTTTATTAACTTTAACTTAAAAGTTCTTTTTTTTTACTTTTATAATAAACTTAATATAGAAATGAGGTTAAAAAATGGAAATATTAAAAGTTTCATCAAAATCAAATCCAAGCAAAGTAGCAGGTGCAATTGCAAATATTTATCGTGAAGAAAAAAACGTTGAAATTCAAACAATCGGAGCTGGAAGCTTAAATCAAGCAATCAAAGCAATTGCTATAGCCAGAGGTTTTGTAGCCCCTTCGGGAGATAATTTAATTGTTATTCCTGCTTTTAGCGATATTACAATTAATGGTGAAAGTAAAACAGCTATGAAATTAATCGTAACCAATAAATAGCACTTTAAAAGTGCTATTTTTTAAGCCAATAAGTAGTCATTCCACATGGTAAAATCAAATCACTATTCTCTACCGGAATACCAATTTCTGAAGCATAAATCATCCCTGCAAATTTTGCTTGAACAGTGAGCTTTAAAACATCTTCTATAATTGTTTTAGATAAACCAGTACTATAAGAATTAATCATTAATAAAATTGGCTTATCACTAAGTAAACAACTACATAAAGATACAAGCGAATACAAATCTTTTTCAACTTGCCATACTTCATGCTTATTTCCTCTTCCAAAACTAGGTGGATCCATTAAAATAATATCGTATTTATTACCTCTTTTAATTTCTCGTTTCACAAATTTTAAACAATCATCTACAATAAAACGAATAGGCTTATCTTCTAAATGATTTAATTTAACATTTTCTTTAGCCCAATCAACCATTCCTTTAGAAGAATCAACATGAACTACCCTCGCGCCACTTTTTAATGCAGCAATACTAGCCCCACCAGTATATGCAAATAAATTTAAAACTTTAACATCTCTTTTACTATCTTCAATTACTTTTCTAATTAAATTCCAATTCACAGCTTGTTCAGGAAATAAACCAGTATGTTTAAAATTCATCAATTTTAACTTAAAAAATAAATCATGATAAGAAATAACAAATTCACTTGACATTTTTCTATTTTCAATTTTCCAAGAACCACCACCAGATTTACTCCGATAATACTTAGCATCAACTTTATTCCATAAATCACTATGTTCTTCATTCCATATTACTTGTGGATCAGGTCTTGCCAGAAGAACATCACCCCATTTTTCCAACTTTTCCCCATGGGCTAAATCTAAAATTTGATAATCTTTAAAATCTTTAACAAGCCTCATTTTATTTTACCTTTCGTTAAATAAATAATAAAAGAATCTAAAAATTCAAAAATTCCTGTAATAAGAATAAAATAACCAAATACCAAAATACTTGTCTCAGATTCATATAAAAAATTAATACTTGTCAATATTCCTGTAATGATAAATAAAAATAACAAAACAATTTCCAATTGCCACATTTTACTTTTCTTATCATGATATAAATCAGCTTTTTTTAAACGAATTAAAGATAAAAATAATACCCAAATCATCAGACATATAGCTAAATATTTTGGTGTATCAGCAACTTTAAATAAATACCCACCTATTCCCACCATTAAACTTGCTAAACTAGTAAAAGCACCCAAATAATTCTTTCCATTCATCGTTAATAAAAAAATAATAGCATTAACAACTGCATAAAAAATCATTGTTGCAAAAAATAATTCATTGAAAAAAGTCCACTTTAACAAAGGACATATAAGCAACAAAATACCATTTAAAATTAACAAACCAGCCCCTATCATATTCTTTTTCCATACTTCCAACATTTTATTCACGTCTACTCACCTCATCATAATCATAATCTTTTTAAATTATTTTTTCAATATTATTTTTAGTTCTTTCTCTTTAATATTTTTTCTTTTCATATCAATTATTTTCTGCAAAACAAAATCATCATATTATTTGTCATAAATTTAATTTTTTCCTAACAAACTTAAAATTCTTTTATATCATTATTGTATTCTTTATCCATTAAAAATTCATGAATTATTTCTTCTTCATTTTCAACATATATTTCTTCTATTC
>CANRJL010000038.1 GCA_947630935.1 uncultured Bacilli bacterium
AAGGATATGTAGTTGCTATGACTGGTGATGGAGTAAATGATGCTCCGGCAATTCAAAAAGCTGATATTGGTATTGGAATGGGAATAACTGGGACAGAAGTTGTTAAAAAAGTGGCTGATTGTATTTTAGTCGATGATAGTTTTTCAACAATTGTTGATGGTGTTGAAGAGGGAAGAAGAATAACTGCTAATATTAAAAAAATAATTCTTTATTTACTTGCTGGAAATATAGTTGAAGTAATTTTGGTATTTGTATCGATGTTGTTAAATATGGAAATGTTTACAACGTTGCAACTTTTATGGATAAATTTAGTAACTGATTCTATTCCAGCAATAATGCTAGCGTTTGAAAAATCTGATGACGATATAATGGAAGACATACCTTGTAATAAAGCAAATACAAGTTTCTTTACACCATTTTTAAGCGCTAAAATTATAATCAGTGCTATTTTTAAATCGGTAATAATGATAATATTGTTCTTATATTATGCTAATAATTATGATGCTAGTTTAGCTGGTTCATTAATGTTTATTTATTTAATTGCAAATGAGTTATTATATTCATTATCTTGTAGAAATTTAAAGAAATCAGTATTTAATAGAAAATTCTTTGAAAATAAAAGATTAATAATAAGTTTAGGAGCTCTTGCGTTAGTTCAAATATTAGTTTTAACAACTGGTTTATCTAAATTTTTTATTGTTGGTGGTATAGGTATTAAAAATGTTTTAATTATATTAAGTATATGTTTTATGACTTTTGTTTTAGAAGAATTAATTAAACCATTATATACAAGATTATTTAAAGATTATACGGAGGTGAAAAGATGAAAAAGGATAGTCAAACTTCATTTATAATATTTGCTGGAATAGTTATATTATGCTTTTTTACAGTGGTAGCTGTTAGTAATCTTTTACCTCAAAATAATGAAAGTGATTCTTATTATGTAAAGATTGAAGATGATATGGGGGCTAAAATTGAGTCATTAAATATCGAAAATAATAAATTAAAAATTACGATGTCTGGTGATGCTGCTTTTTATTGTGTTAAGTCAACTAAAAGTACGCCAAATGATAAATCTTTATGCTGGAAGAAAGTTAATAATAATATGGCAATTATTTCTGTTTATCAGTATAAAAAATATTATGTATGGCTAAAAGATGTTGAGGGAAATATTAGTATTCCAATGAGTATTAATACAAATGAAAAATAAGGAGACTAAGCTATGGATAAAGAACGTATTAGTGATGTTAAAAATAGGGTTTTTGTAAATAATTTAGCAATAGGTAAAGATATACCTAATGCTATGGCAACTTCTTCTACTTCTATTTATAGAGTGACTGGTTTTAAGCAAATTACTGATATTATAAATTGCGGATATGTTCGGCCTAAAGCTGGTAAATTAGTTGGTGGTCATATGAATGAAGTATTTTGGACTAAAGGTGGTGAAAAGACTTTTTACTATGATAAAAGACCTGTTTTGGAAGTAGCAGAAGAGAAATTAAAAGATGGACAAATGGGGGCAATTGCAATAGAAAGTTTAGCGGGAATATGGGTTTTTGATGAAAAGCAAAAGAAATATGTAAATCAATTAGCTTATTTTAAAGATTTATATAGGCAGCGGCAATTGTTAAACGACTTAAAGGCTAATAATAATTTAGAAATGGTTTTTGATGAATCAATAAACAAAAGATAATGAGAAGGTTTATACAATTTATGTTTTTTTGGTTGTATTTTTGGCCCGAAAAATAAAATTTGGTTTTTGTTATAAAAATATTAATAAAATTGATAATATGCATTGTAAGAAACGAGCAATAAAGAATAATTTAAAAGAAATTTTAGTATCTTTAAAAATACTTTTTATTTGTAAATGAATGGAAAGTCCGCCAAAACTTGTAAATAAAATGGCTAATAGTTCTTTAGTTTTGATTGTTAAATTGGCGATTTTTAAATTATTTAAGCCTTGGCTTATTTCTAAAATACCACTTATAAAAGGGATGTTGGTGGGGTTTATCATTTTGTTTAAAATAAAAAAAACGGTGATAGTTCCTAAAATTATTAGCATTGTATTCATGCTTTGTTTGATGCTTTCTATTAAAATGTCGGAAAATTGTTTATTGTTAGTTTTAAAAATAATGCTTTTTTTAGTGGTTTCTTTGGGTTTAAGAATAAAGGCAATTATTAAATTAACTAGATAAGGTATTATTAATAATTTAATAATGATTTGATAATTGTTTGGAAAAATATTTTGGTACATTGTAAATAAGAAAAGGGGGTTATTAAAAAAAGAAAAACTTAATATATATGATGCTTCTTTTAGATTTATTTTATTTTCAATAATTAAATTTTTGATGATGTAGGCATTGGCTGGGGTTCCACAAAATAATGAAGTAAAAAAAGCAAAAGCACCATAAGGACTAGTATGAAAGTATTTAGAAAAAAGTTTGCCAAAAATTTGACAAAGAAGTTCAGGAAGTCTAAAATAAATCATTAAGTCACTGATTATAAACATTGGGAAAAGCGATGGAAAAACATTAGTTAAAAATAATTGGCAGGCATTTATTATGCTTTGTTGAATTGCTATATTATGAATAAATAAAAAAAATGTTAAGATGGTAAGTATAAGTAAATAAATGATATTTTTTTGCATAGTCATTTCCTTTTTTTGATATAATTGGTTAGGAGGTTTTTTTATGTTTAGTAAAGTCTATGAATTTATTAAAAAGTTTATTAAAGAAAATTTTAAATTTTTGCTTGTATTATTATTTATTTTTGTTATTTTTAAGATTGAATTACCTTATAAAATTTATAAACCAGGAGGAATGGTTTCTTTAAATAAACGAGTAATTGTGGAAAATGGTTATTCTTCGTCAGGAGAATTGGGAATGGCTTATGTTTCGGTTATGAATGGTAATATTCCTTTTTTATTAATCTCGCATTTAATTCCAAATTGGGATATTTATGCTGATGATATGATTACTTATGATAATGAATCTTGGGAACAAACTTTAAAAAAAGACCAAATTTCAATGAAGCAATCTATTGATACAGCTATTTTTAATGCTTATAAATTTGCAGGAAAAGAGATTAAAGTTACCAAAGAAGAAGTTCATGTAACTTATATAGATGAGCAAGCTAAAACTGATATTTCGTTATTTGATATTTTATTAAGTGTTGATGGTAAAGCTATTCATAATTTAGATGATTTAAAAAAGATTATTGAAGGACATCAAAGTGGCGATTTGATTTTGGCTAAAGTATTAAGAAATGACAAAGAAGAAGATGTTTCTGCTACTGTTTTTGAAACGGAAGATGGACCAAAAATAGGTATTGGAATAACAACTACATATGATTATGAAACAAATCCTAAGATTAATTTAGAACCTAAAGCTAGTGAATCAGGAGCATCAGGTGGTTTAATGATGACTTTAGCTATTTATAATGCCCTTGTTGAAGAAGATATTACTAAAGGTAAAAAAATTATTGGTACTGGAACTATCGATATGGATGGTAATGTTGGTGAAATTGATGGAGTAAAATATAAAATTTTGGGGGCTGTTAAGAAAAAATGTGATATATTTTTAGTTCCTAAAGGTGATTACGAAGAAGCTTTAAAAGTTAAGAATGAAAACAATTTAGCAATTAATGTTGTGGCAGTTTCTACTTTACAAGAAGCAATTGATTATTTAAAAAAACAATAAAATTAGATTTTATTTTGTATAAAAATGTCTTTCTTTTCACAATAATATGGTGAAAGGATTTTTTATTTATGGCAAAATATAAAGTAGAAATTGCAGGAGTAAATACTAATAATTTAAGAGTTTTAAATAGTGAAGAACAAACTGTTTTGTTTAAAAAATTTAAGGATGAAAATGATTTGAATGCTAAAAAAATATTGATTGAAGGTAATTTAAAATTGGTTTTAAGTGTTTTAAGAAATTTTCATAAACAAAGTGTTAATATGGATGATTTGTTTCAAATTGGGGTTATTGGTTTAATAAAAGCGATTGATAATTTTGACCTTTCTTATAATTTAAAATTGAGTACTTATGCTATTCCACTTATTAAAGGAGAAATTAGGCGATATTTGCGAGATAATGCTTCTTCACTACGTATTAGTAGGACTATTCGTGATTTAGCTTATCAGATTTTGCGTTATAAGGAAGATTATCAGCAAAGATATGGCAAAGAAGCTCAAACTGCAGATATATGTAATGCACTTTCAGTAACTCCTTATCAAGTTTCGCAAGCAATGGATGCCTTAAAAGAACCAGTTAGTATTTTTGAACCTATGTATACTGATGCCGGAGATACGATTTATGTGTTAGACCAAATTGCTGATAAAAAGGAACAAAGAGAGGATAAGGATACATATTTATTGTTAAAAAAATCTTTGTTAAAATTGAAAAAGAAGGAAAAGGAAGTATTGATAGAGCGGTATATTATAGGAAAAACGCAGATGGAATTGGCTAAGATGTATCAGATTAGTCAAGCTCAAGTCTCACGAATTGAAAAGTCAGCTATTTTAAATATGAAGCGATTAATGAAATAAAAAAGCATTAGCTTGGTAAGGCTAGTGCTTAATCTAAAGAGCCAGAGGATGTTACTTCACAAGCTGCTGAAACATTAATTGTTCCTTTAATTGTGGTATTTTCGTTGTTGTAAGAAATGGAATAGGTAATTGTTTGTTTACCATCTTTGGTATTATCTAAACCAGTAAAGGCAATTGTTGCATTATTGGTTACATTTTTTCCGTTGTAAGTAACAGTAACAACTGTTTTTGGGTCTAATGTTTCGCCTAATAATAAACATTTTGATTTAGCTTGAGCTTGTAAGCCAGTGGTTTGGGTTGGAGTTTCATCATTTTGAACTTCAACGCTTTCTTTTACTGAAACACCTTTACTTTGGTTGCCTTTATAAATACTGTAAGAACTTTTAACAATAAATTCGTAGTTACCACTTTTGGTAGGAGTATAAGTATAACTAGTTTTGCTTGTCCAACCTAAATCTTTTAAAGAACCACTTGAATCTTTGACATATACTTGATAACCTACAGTACCTAAATTAGAACTATTATAGGAATTGTAAATACCCATGTATCTATTATAGAAATTTTTAAAACTATTTGGATAATTTTTAGCAAAATCTTTAAAATAATCGTTAAATGCTTTAGTGATGTTTTCACTAGGAGGGGTTATTTCATTCCAACTTAGGGTAATTGTTTCACCTTTAGTGTTTGCTGTAACATTAGTTGGGTCAGCTAGTGATGAAAATCTTGTTGAAACTTCACTTGGTTCAGTTCCTGATTTAAAAGTAGCTGATACCCGCATATTTGAAGGAGTGTTAGCACTCGCTAATTTTGGTGGAAGAGATTGAGCTTCCATTGTTACTGTTGTTAAACCACTTGGTTTAGTAAAGCTTGAACCTGTTTTGTATATATTGTTGGCTAAATATGAGCCTAATAAATTTCTAGGAACGCTGCTGGTTGCCATTACAAAATAGTGATTTTTGTCCATATCTTTTTGGTCATATCCTAACCATGTTGAGATTGAGTAATCAGGGCTATAAGTATTTATCCATTGGTCTGGTGTTGCTTCTTCAGGAACGCCTTTTGATTTAGCAGTTGCGGAATCGATATTGGATGTACCAGTTTTGCCAGCGACGCTGCTTCGTAAGTTATAGTTGATATTTCCAGCATTTCCTTGAGCTGTTGCTGATAATAAGATATCTGTAATTAGATAAGCTGTTTCTTCAGACATAACACGTTTCTTTTCATATTTCCAAGGTATTACTTCTTCAGTTTCAAGATTTTTAATTTCAGTGAAGGAATATGGTTCGATGTAGTAACCACCTCGGCCAAATGAAGCATAAGCCGCGGATGCTTGAAGAGGCGACCAACCATATGGTAAACCACCAATAGAAAAAGCTTCATTTAATTCTTTACCATAATCAATTCCTAAGTTATGAACAAATTCAGCAATTTTTTCTGGGTCGACTTGTTGATAGGCTTGAAGAGCGGGGATATTTCTTGATGCGGCAAGTGCTTGTTTAATTGTTGTTACGCCGGTATAACCGTAATCCCAGTTGTTCATTGTTATTCCGTTATTATATGAATATGGATAATCAAGTAAAATTTGTTGTGGCGATACATTATTGTATTCAATTAAAGGACCATAGTCAAAAATAGGTTTTGCTGTTGAACCAGGTTGTCGGAGAGTTGTTGAACGGTCATCTCCTCTAGCTACATAATTTCTTCCTGGACCTAAGGCTAAAATAGAACCATCTTTTGTAGAAGTAATAGCAATTCCTACTTGGACTTTGTCATCTTTAAATTGCCATGCTGCACCATTTTGTAAATTGTTGACAATGTCTTGTTTTTTTAAGTCAAAAGTTGTTTTTACGGAGTAGCCTCCTTGGTAAATATCTATTTTTAATTTATCTTTAATATCTTGTCTTACAAAATCTATTAAATTTTGATAAGGATTGGTAGCATTTTCGCTTTTAATATCACTTTGTAATAATGATTCAACAGGAATTTTTTCAGCATCATTTTTTTCTTGTTCCGAAATATAGCCATGTCTTACCATTAAACTTAAAACTGTGTTTCGTCTTTCGGTGGCATTTTCTGGATAAATATATGGGTTAAATAAGTATGGGTTGTTATACATGCCGACTATAATGGCAGCTTCTCCTAAAGTAATGTCGGAAACACTTTTGCCAAAAAAGTATTGACAGGCTTGTTCTACACCATTAATACTTTCATAGTTTGTTCCACCACTAGCTAGCCACATTGAATTAAAATAAAATTCAATGATTTGCTGTTTGGTATAATTTTTTTCTATTTTAAAAATTGACATATAAATATCTGTAAATTTTCTAATTATTCCTTTAATTCCAGAGGCTTCGTTAGATGTAAAATTTTGTTTAACTAATTGCATAGTGATTGTAGAAGCTCCACCAGCATCTGAATTACCAGCTACTTGACCTAAGCTAGCTTTTAAAAATCTTCCAGCATCAAAACCATTGTGTTGAAAAAATCTAGAATCTTCTGTAGCTACTAAAGCATCAACTAATACTTGTGGAAAATCTTCATAATTTTTAATAACTCGATTTTCGGAACCTATTCTGGTAATAAGAGTGTTGTTAATATCATAAATAACACTTGCTTCTTTATTATATAATTTAGTTATGGTAAATTCAGGAGCTGTAAAAACAATATATAAACCAAAAGCTAATATAGTTGAAACTACCATAATGCCAAGAGCCATAATAATGATTAAAAAAGTATGAGTTTTTTGGCCTTTTTTATTTTTCTTTTTTCTTTTTTTAGTAGCTTTTCTGGTAGTTACTTGATTATCAATATTTTCATTTTGCATTTTTTGTTCAGCTATTGCTTCTTTCATTTTTTTAGGACTTTTTAATTTCAGCTTTTTCTTTTCCATTTATAATCTTCTCCTTTAAAATATACTTCGTCAACGGCATCTAAATAATTATAAACTGGTCTTATCTGTTCTTTCATTTTTATGCCATGCTCTTCTAAATAATGATAAGGAATACTTTTTCTTTGATTAGTTTCTATAAATTCTATTAAATCGCTTCCTTTTAATAAATAAACAAAATTGTTCATTTTAATTAATAAAAAAGTAATACCACCATGTTCAAGAACTTTTTTAATATGGGTTATTTGGTGTTCATGAATGTTAGCCAAAGGAAATGAAGTTTTTTGTTTTGTTTCTTTGGCATCAAATTCAATATAATAGCCTTTATATAAACCATTATAGTCAAGAGTAGATGGGGCTAAAAAATATCCTTCGTCTATTCTTCTTCCATGACTAGTATAGCTGGCTTTGCTAATACCAATAGGGGTAGGTTTTTTAAATATTAAAGCACGATTTGTTTCCAAATAATATTCATTTGTTTCATTAATACAATCTTCCAATAACATGCCACGATTAGCGTAGGAAATAATTTTTTGAGGTTGTTTCTTAATATTATTGGGATATTGCATTTTCTACCTCCGCTTTCATTATACTATTTTTTTTCTATTTCTAAAAGCTTTAAGAAGATTAAAATGTCAATTTACATTTAAGAAAAATATAAAATGTTTTGTCGAAAAAAAAGACAAATTTTAATTTTTATTTTACAATCATTAAAGAAAATAAGGAGGAATGTGTATGTCATACGAAATGTTATTTAATGATTTAGTAGAATCTGTTTCTTTAGCACAGCTAAAATATTATGAATATACTATAAAAAGAAAATTATTTTTAGAGGAATTACCAAAAAATAGTATTGGCTCACTTATTGACAAACAGAGCTAGAATTGGTATATTTTTAATGAGGATGTGATTGTGTGATTAATGAAAGAATAGTGTTAAGTCCTGAAGATATTTATGAAAAAGAATTTAAGATTGATGCTAGGGGATATCGTCCACAGGAAGTAGATAATTTTTTAGATTTAGTAATTAAAGATTATGGAGAATTTATTAAAATTATTCATGCTTATGAAAAAGAATATCAAAATTTAAATCGCGAGAATAAAGAGTTAAAGACGCAATTACGTCGATTAGAAACGAAGCTTGATGAAGAAGAAAGCAGTGGTTCAGCAAAAACTAACATTAATAATGTTGATATTTTACGTCGAATTAGTCAATTAGAAAAAATTGTTTATGGTAAAGAATAATAACTGGACAAATGCTGCATGTTTATCATGTTGAGGAAAGTCCTTGCTCGCACAACCTGAGATGGTTGTAGTGTTTGTGCATAGGGAAAAAATAACCTATGGTCGAGAAATCGAA
>CANRJL010000039.1 GCA_947630935.1 uncultured Bacilli bacterium
TACCTTAAACTCTTGTATTTACTTACCAAAATAGCCATTTCTTCTATTTTTGGATTTAACCGATACCTCCGTGTCCTGGATCAATCACAAAAATTTTTGCAGATAAGGGACTAGATGCATAAGAATTATTAATATATAAAATACACACAAAAAGACTAAAAAGCATAAAACATAAAACATATTTTAATTGCATACAAACCACCCATTCTTTAAATAAATATTAATCATTATTACCTGTTTTAAACTAAATATCTATAAAAATATATGAATTTATGCAAGTAGAATATACCATACAAAAAAGCCCACACTCATGGACTTTAAAACATTGAAATTAACGTTTACTAAATTGTGGAGCTCTACGAGCCTTTTTAAGACCATATTTTTTACGTTCTTTAACGCGAGGATCTCTTGTAATCATTCCAGCAGATTTTAATATTTTACGATATGCAGTATCACTAGATTGATCAGTATTTGCATCAAATTTTAATAATGCTCTCGTAATTCCTAAACGAATCGCACCAGCTTGTCCAGCATATCCACCACCTTTAACAACTACTGTAATATCAAAACGATTTTCATTATTAGTAAGAGTTAATGGTTGCTTTAAATCTAATACTAAAATACCATCTGGCATATATTCATTTACATCAACACCATTTACTGTAATATTTCCAGTACCACTAGTAATAGTTACTTGTGCAACTGCTCTTTTTCTTCTACCACTTGCACTCCAAGTTTGCTTAGTCATAGTAAACCCTCCTAATCTACTTTCATTTCTATTGGCTTTTGAGCCTCATGTTTATGCTCACTACCTTGATACACAAACAATTTTTTACCCATTGCTCTTCCAAGACGGCCATGAGGAAGCATTCCTTTTACAGCCCGTTCCATCATTTCTTCTGGATACTTTTGAAGCATTACTTTTGCATTACGTTCTCTAAGTCCTCCTGGATATCCACTATGATTATAATACATCTTATCTTCTAGTTTATTACCAGTTAACTTTACTTTTTCTGCATTAATAATGATTACATAATCACCACAATCTACACTAGGAGTATAAGTAACTTTGTGTTTACCACGTAAGATACTAGCCGCTTTAGAAGCAACGCGACCCAAAGAAATACCCTCAGCGTCAATTACATACCATACTCTTTCAATGTTTTCTTTTTTTTGCATAAATGTACTCATAATTTTTTTCCTTTCAATCATCTTTTAATATTTTTGCTTTCCCAAGGCCAAAACATTTCAAGATATAGAAAATGTACCATTTAAAATTATATGCTAAGATAACCAAAAAGTCAAATCAATTATGCAAAGTTTGATTAATCAACAAAATAAGCTGCAAATCTTGATTTTGAACTTCATAATTTTGATTCATTTTTAAAGCTTCATCAAACAATAACTTTTTAGTATATAATAAATCTTCATTAGCAAAAGCACCAATTGTTTTAGAGTCTTTTTTTAATTGAAGAACACAGTACATTTCTAAATCATTATCATATTTTTTCATTTCTTCTTTTTGAGCTTTAATATACTTATCTGCTTCCAACTTCATATTTTGAAAAGTTAAATAAATAGAAATTAAATAACAATAAGTATCATATGAATAATTTTTTACCAAACAATCTACCAATATATCTAAAATTGAATTATAAGAACAATAAACACAATAACTATCATTTGAAATAACTACATCCTGTAAAGAAGTATTTAAAGGCTTTACAAAAGTAGCATCCTCTAAAGCCAAAGCAATTTGCTCTAAATAAAGATTGGCATTTTCAGACAATAATAAATCATTTAAAAAATCATATTGAAGAATAACTTCCAAAAATTGTTGACACCATTGATAATAATTTAATAAATTTTGATAACAATTTTCATCCAAACAAGACACCCTCAAAATAGAATTATCCTGAAAAGCTGTTTCAATTCTCTTAAATCTATTTAAAAGAAGATACCAATTATTGAGTCTTTGTTCACCTTTTTCAACTCTTTTTTGTTGTAATTTATAATTATTTTGATAAACATTATATTTCGGATTTAAATAACTAATACTTTGCCAAGCATGATAATCTTCTATTCGCTTCTCAATTTGCTTATAAACATCTTTTTCTAATATCTCTATTCTTTTTTTTAAAACCATTAAAGATTTTTTATTAATAAAATTAATCATACAACATCTCCAAAATTTATTAAATATTCTAACAATATCTCCTCTAAAAATCAATAATTAATTTCTTTTAAATAAAGCCCTTGAGGAGGAGCGACAAAAAACACTTTCTTTTTTTCTGGCTTAAAAATAGCCTCTTTTAAATCGTCTTTAGTAATTTTACCATAACCAAGCATTAATAAAGAACCAACAATATGACGAACCATATACCTATAAAAACATTTTCCCTCTATTTCAATATAAATCATCTCTTTTTTAGTCCATATTTTCAAATCATATATTTCACTAAGATAATTTTTACGAGTTCCTGAAACAAAATTTTGAAAATTATGTATTCCCAAAAATAAAGAAGCACCATCTTGCATTTTCAAAATATCAATTGGCTGATGAATTATATAAGTATAAGAATTTAAAAAAGGGTTTTTTTCTCCACAATAAATTAAATATAAGTATTTCTTTTTTTTAGCCGAAAATCGTGCATGAAATGAATCTGATACCTTCAAAATTTTAGTAACACTTATCGAAGAAGGAAGACAACGATTTAATACATATTTTAAATGTTCCAAAGAAAAATCATTATCAAGATTAAAAGAAATACATTGGTCTAAAGCATGAACATTACGATCGGTTCTCCCAGCGCCTTTAATATACACAGGAGCTTTATTTATTTGAGTCAAAACAGTTTCAATAGTTTTCTGAACCGAATTATCATTTTTTAAACGTTGAAAACCATTAAATTTACTTCCATCATAACAAATATGAGCCAAATATTTCATGATACACCTCGATAAATTGCCTTCAAAGTTTCACTAAAAGTAACTTCATGATCAATAAAATATCCTTTGCTTTCTAAAGAAGAAACCAAAGCTACTGTTTTAGGCTTTTCAAGATATTTATATATATTTTCATCATAAAAGTCACTTACTTCCTGAAAACTATTATTTCCTTTATATAAAATTATTTTTAATACAAATTCACATAAAAAGTCCATATCTTCTTCTAAAACCAAAATCGCCATTTTTTGTTTAGAAGCTAAATTTCGTAATAATCTTTTAAAATATTGTTTTTCACTATAAATACAATCTTTAAATAAATGGTCAAAAATTAATACTTTTTTATTAGTTAACAAATGATACGCTAACAAAAGCTTTTTCTTTTCTAAATCACTTAAATCAATTCCCGACAATTTTAAAAGTCTTTTATCAAATTGAACCAATAAAAGAGCTTTATGAATTTTTTCTAAAGGCATAGTAGTTTCTTTTAAAATTTCCAACACATTTTTTTTAATTGCAAAATTACTAGTAACCATCCCATAATCATTAGCTTCTTTTAAAAACTTTTTAGGAGCATTACTAATAACAGTGATGTCACCATATTTTATAAATTGTGAGATACTTGCCATAAATTATCCTCCAACTCTTTTTGGGAATAGCAAAGATGATTAATAACACCATATAATTTTAACTGAATAGATAAGTTTACATAAAAAGGTAACGAATAACCCATCAATTTCATTAATTTTTCTTCTTGCAAAATTTCTTTTGTTTTACCTTCCATTGCTATTTTATTTTGATGCAAAATAATTGTATAAGGAAAAAACAAAACATCTTCTACATCATGGGTAACATAAAAAACAGCGATTTTGTGAGCCCGAATTATTTCAAATATTTTTTGACGTTCTTCAAGCGTAAATATTTTACTTATATCATCTAAAAATAAAAAATCAGGTCTTTGACAAATAACTTTAAATAAGCCACCAACATATTCTTTCTTACTTTTATCTTCCCCAATTTTTTTTACAAAAAGTTTTTCTGATTGAGATAAACAAGAAGAATCTAAAACACTTTCTATTTTTGACTCTTTCTCTAAAAAATAAGCCAAAACTAAATAATGACTATTCTTTATCTTATCTAAATTCAATAAATTTTTCAACAATTTAGTTTTTCCACTTCCACTTTTTCCTAAAAGACAAATAGAATGAGAAAATGACAAATAAAAGAAAAAATCTTCAATAAGAACTGTACCATTAATTTTAACTTTTCCTTTACCTTCTATAACCTTTTCTTTCATTTTGCATCACAAATCTATCATACAAAAAAAAAAGAAAATTTCCTAGTCTAATTTTCTTCATTTGGCATTTTTATAATAATTTCTCCAGGAAGCGAATACATATAACGCTCTCTAGCATATCTAGCAATATAATCACTATCATGTAATTTAGTAACTTCACTTGTTAAACTTTCTTCTTCTTTAAGCAAATCTTGATAATAAGCATTCATAGAAGCTATATTTTGTTTATTATCCATAATTTTTAACCAATCTTGAAAGATGGAACCAACAAAAATACTAAGCATGCCTACAAAGCATACGGTCAAAATAATAAATCTACGTCGAGCCTTAAACGATACTTTTTTCATGCCTAACTCTCCCATCCTAAGAAGAAGTATAGCATAAAACCAAATTATTTACTATGTTTTAAAAACTTTTTCCAAAAATATTTGACATATTTATGTAAAGGAAAAGCCCCCATATAACCCCCTAAAAGAAATAATAAAAAATAAATATGAAACATTCCTAAGTTCAATTTGTACATTATTAATATATATCCTAAAACAATGTCTAAAATAAAAACAAAAGTAAATAATAATTGATAAAATTTTGGTGTATTTTTAATAAATGAAAAATGCCAAATACTCATCATTCCAAAAAAAATACCATATAAAAAGGAAAAAAGAAAAGTTTTAAGCTGTAAAGATATAACCATTATTTAAATAACTTAGCCACAAAGCTTTCTTCTTTAGCCTTATTTTTACCATTTTCTAAATAACTAAAACTATTAATCTTACCTTTAATTCTAACTTTTCCTTCCTGCGTATCTAATTTTAAAATTTCCAAATTAGCTCCCTTTAATAGAAGCATTCCCATTGTTGTTTCTAACAAAAATTCCTCATGGTCAAAACTACATATCTTTTTAACTCCTGTTAAAAATATTTCTTTTCGTTCCAAAATATTTACTTCATGATTATTTGTATTAAGCTCAATACTTTGTTCCATATTATCACCAGTAAAATAATATGAAAAATTATAAAAAATATGAAAAAAAAAGAAAAAATTAATTTTCCTCTTCCTTATTATATTCAGCAAAAATTGCATCTTCAAAAGCTTTACGAACTTCTGGATTAATTGGATGACATACATCTTTATATTCACCAGTTGCTGTTTTTCTACTAGGCATTGCTATAAACAAACCGTTGTCTCCTTCAATAATCCGAATATCATGAATTGCAAAAGAATCATCAATCAATACAGATGCGATACCTTTTAACCTAGAGTTTTCTTTCGTAATCTTACGAACACTTACAGATGAAATCTTCATACTTACCTCCCATATTTCATTTCTATCTTTATTTTATAGCAAAAATTACCATATTTCAAGTATTTTACATTGGTTTTATTACAACATCGCCAATAATAACATCTGAATAATTAAAACTTTTCTGACATCCATCAATAAAAACAGTAAACACATATGGATAAACAGCCGAAACAACACCTTCATAAGTATAATTTTTATTTCGCATTCCATATACTTTAATCTCTACTTTTTGATGCAAATATTTAGCAATTTCTTCCCGAACTAAATCTAAATTCATAACAACCCCCTTTTTTACCTTGGAAACCCAATATACATCATCCCGTTACTTTTAATTCCCCCGATACCATTAGCCCCATATTTAGTTTTAGCAAGTAAAGGCATTAATTCAACTTCTTTATTCCGTTCACTCATAGATAATATAGTAGCAATAATAGCTGGGTCTAAACAATGAATATTAATTCTTTTAGGACTAGAAGCAAAATTCGCGCCAGCCCGAATTAATTCCTCATAATTACTTTGACAAGCTCCAGCAATAATTACCAGTTTTTCATGACTTTTCTCATATTTCCGTGCTTCCTTAACAGCTTTAATAAAAGCTTGAGTATTTTTATAACACGTAATATCATTTGGGTTCCCTTTCTTAGGATAATATGCATCATGACCAGTAATTATAACAATATCAGGCTGATACTCAATTAAAAAACCCCGAATTTCTTTATAAATGTCTTGTTCAGCTACCTTTTTGCCCACCACCATTACTTTATTTTTTTTATAAAAACGAAGACATCGCTCCAAATAATCTTCATCAGCATCAATATGTAAAACCTTACCAGGCAAATAAAAATATTCACCACGGTCTAAAAATACTGGTAAATCAAGTTCTATGTCATCTTCACTACCTCGTTCTTCTTCTACATACATTTTTAAATCTTCCAATTGAGCATCAGCATAAAGGCGTACTTGTGTCCCCTTTAAATATGCCGTTTGTCCCCTAATTTTTATAATTTTAAAAACTAAATCGTGTTTATAACTATATCTAGTAACAAAATCACCGACGGCAAACATCATATGCATCCCCTAAAAAATAGTATGAAAAAAAATTCAAAACTTGACTCTCAAATTTTGAACTTATGAAATATTATTACCAAACACAGCAAAATACAAAACTAAAAACATTTCATATGATAATTCTTCCGCCCGAACATTCAAAGAATAACCCTTTTCTTCTAATATTGGAGCAATAATAGGCCAATACTCTTTTAAATTATTTTTCAATATCTTTCTTTTTTGACCAAAAGCTTGTTTTACAAATTCAAAAAATTGCTTTTCTAAAACATTTTCAATATCTTTCTTTTTTTCCAAAATAACTACTGCACTATTAACTTTTGGTATTGGTAAAAAAGCAGTTGGTGAAACATCAAAAGCTTTCATAATATTAAAATAATGTCGCAAATAAACCGTAAAATAACCATAATTTCTAGAATTAGGTGTTGCACAAAAACGCTCAGCAACCTCACGTTGAACAAGTAAAATCATCTTATCAGGAATAATATATTTTAAAACATGCTCAATAATAGGCGTTGTTATATAATAAGGTATATTAGCAACTACATATAAAGCGTGCGAATTTAAAACAGAAGATAAATCACAACCTAAAAAATCTTGATAATATACTTTCAAATTAGGCAATTTATCTAAATAAGGCTGCATTCTTCTATCAATTTCATAAGCAACAACCGGACAGCCCTTTTTAACTAAATATTTTGTCAAAGCCCCCATTCCTGAACCAATTTCTAAAATCATATCTTCTTTTTCTACTGAAAAAAGAGCATTTATCTTTTCTAAAACCTTCTCATCTATCAAAAAATTTTGACCTAATTTTTTATTAGCTTTCATTACTCCTTGACCAACCTTCTCTTAATACATCATAAGTTATTTTACTTCGTCCAACATTTAAAGAAGCATAAGATTCACTAGGAGTTAACAAATCTAAATCTGTTCCCAAAACACCTCTATCCAAAACAATTGCATAAATTGGGTTTTCAGATAATTTTGACTGAAAACGAACAATAGAACCACAAGCTAAATTTTTACTAGATGCCACAATTCTTACTTTTCCATAAGTTGCATCAACATAAGTATCCGTACCATCTTTGACATAATAACTAGGGCGACAAGCAAGCGTTCCATTACATAATGGACAATTAGCCCCATACCCTGTTAAATCTCCAGTATAAGTTGCAACAGGTGCATATATATCTTCTTTTTTATCCTCTTCTATTTGCATAGCCATTAACGATAAACTAGTCACACGTTGATCAGCTTTATTAGCAACAGAAGCCACAGATGAACCAACTTTTACATTAGCTAGAACTACAAATAAAACTAAAAAAGTAATCTTACTACTATAATTTACAAGTGTTCTAAATTTCTGTAATTTCAAAGAAAATCACCTCTATTACATGAATAATCATAACATAACATCACTAAAAAGTCTACTTATCCCCCGAACCAATCATTTCCAAATATTTTTACAGCATATTTTTATTCAAAACTATTCATACTAATTTTAGGAGGACGATGATATGATAGTTATTATAGGCTCTAGAAGAGAAGGTAATTCTTATCAATTAGGCCAAAAAATTAAATGTGCTTGTGATGATGAACGCATTTATTGTGAAATTATTGTTCCAGGAAATCAAAAAATTCATCTATGTACCGGCTGTATGGATTGTGATAAAAACGGAGTTTGCGATTTTACTGATGACATGAAGGATAATATTGAAAAAATTAAAAAAGAAAATTTAATTGTTATTATTACCCCAACAAGATGGAATCTATTATCAGGTGATTTAAAACTTTTTATAGACCGCTTAAATCCCTTATATTCAACCAAAGAACTAAAGGATAAAAAATTAGTAGTTGTAGCTATCGCCGCTAAGAAAAAAGAACTTTATAGTAGTGAAGCAGCAATTTCTTCATTAATTAGTTTTGCTGAAAGTGCCCAAATGAAAGTAGTTTTAAAAGAAGAATTTAATGAATGCTTAAATGCCAATGATATTCTTAATCAAGAAGAAAAAATTAACAGCTTAATTTCTAACATCAAAAAAGAAGCTTTAAAAGATTAAACAAAGCTTCTTTTTATATTTTAAAAACTTCTTTTA
>CANRJL010000040.1 GCA_947630935.1 uncultured Bacilli bacterium
GTTTATATTTAAAAGATAATGTTTTATTAAGAAGAAAATTAAAATATTCTGATATAAAAGCTAAGTTAGTTGGACATTGGGGTAGTGCTCCAGCGCAAAATTTTTGCTATGTACATTGTAATCGAGTTATTCAAAAATATAATTTAAAAATGTTGTGGCTTTGTGGACCAGGTCATGCTGGCCAAGCAACAATGGCTAATGCTTATTTGGAGGGGATATTTTCTAAAACTTATCCTTCTATTACTATGGATGAACAAGGGTTAACGAAGTTTATGAAAAATTTTAGTTTTCCTGGGGGCACATCTAGTCATGTTGCACCGATGGTTCCAGGGAGTATTCATGAAGGTGGGGAGTTAGGTTATAGTCTTTCTCATGCTTTTGGTGCTGTGCTTGATAATCCTGATTTAATAGCGACTGTAATTATTGGGGATGGTGAGGCTGAAACTGGTCCTTTAGCGACAAGTTGGCATGGTAATAAATTGCTTAACCCTAAAACTGATGGAGCTGTTTTACCAATTTTAAATTTAAATGGTTATAAAATTGCCAATCCTTCTATTTTGGCAAGAATCAGTCAAAAAGAATTAGATGCCTATTTAAAAGGTTGTGGTTGGGTTCCTTATTATGTAAGTGGGGATGACCCATTAATAATGCATGAACAGATGGCTGAAGTAATGGATGAAGTTATTCAAAAAATTTTAGATATTCAAAATAAATCACGAAATTCTAAAGAAGTCTCTCGTCCTTTTTGGCCAATGATTGTTCTTGAAACACCTAAAGGATGGACTGGTCCTAAGGAAATAGATGGAAAAAAGATTGAAGGAAGTTTTCGCTCTCATCAAATTCCTATTTTGGTTACAAAAGATAATCTTTTAAGTTTAAAACAGTTAGAAACTTGGTTGCGAAGCTATCATCCTGAAGAACTTTTCGATGAATCGGGAGTTTTAAAAGAGGAATTTTTGTTTTCTTTAACAGATTCGCAAAAAATGAGTGCCAATCCTATAGCAAATGGAGGGTTAGTCTTAAAAGAGTTATGTTTACCAGAAGTTTCAGATTATAGTTTTTCGGTTGGATATCCTGGGTCAAAAAATAGTGAAGATATGCGAAATTTGGGGGCTTATTTAAAAAAAGTTATTGAATTAAATCCAGTTAATTTTCGAATTTTTGGCCCGGATGAAGCTTTATCAAATCGTTTAAATTATGTTTTTGATGAAACTAATCGCCAATGGATGGGAAAAATTATTAAGGAAGATGAATATTTAGCTTGTGAAGGGAGAGTTATTGATTCTTTTTTGTCTGAACATATGGATGAAGGTTTACTTGAGGGATATATTCTAACGGGTAGGCATGGGCTAATTCATTCTTATGAATCTTTTATTAGAATAATTGATTCAATGGTTAGTCAGCATGCTAAATGGTTAAAAATGGCTAATGAATTAAAATGGCGAAAACCAATTTCTTCTTTAAATATTTTACTTTCTAGTCATTGTTGGCAACAAGACCATAATGGATATACTCATCAAGACCCTGGCTTTTTGAATCATGTTATGACTAAAAAAGCTAGTATAAGTCGTATTTATTTACCTTGTGATACTAATACTTTATTATGTACAGTTCATCATTGTTTACAAACTAAAAATTATATAAATGTTATTGTTGCTAGTAAACATGAAAGACCACAATGGTTGACAATGAAACAAGCAATGCAACATACTGAAAAAGGAATAGGAATTTGGAATTTTGCAAGTAATGATTTTGATAATAACCCTGATATTGTTATGGCTTGTGCAGGAGATACTCCAACATTAGAGGTAATGGGGGCTACTTCTTTATTAAGAGATTATATTCCAAATTTGAAAATTAGAGTGGTAAATGTTGTAGATTTGATGCGGTTACAGCCAAAAAGTTTTCATCCTCATGGTTTAACTGATGAAGAGTACAATTATATTTTTACTAAAAATAAGCCAATTATTTTTGCATTTCATGGGTATCCAAATTTAATACATGAACTTACTTATAAAAGATTGAATCAAAATTTACATGTACGAGGATATATTGAAGAGGGAACAATTACAACTCCTTTTGATATGCGCGTTTTAAATAAGATAGATCGTTATCATTTAGTATTACTTGCTTTAAAATATTTAAAAAATTTTGATGGTGAAAATTTACAAAAATACTGTGAAGCTATGTTAGAAAAACATCAAAAATATATTAGAGATTATGGTGTAGATATGAAAGAGATTACTGATTGGAAATGGAATTATTAAAAGTAATTCTTTTTTTTGGTAAAGTTCTTTGTTAACTAATTGCTGTTCTATTTATTTTTTTGGTTAGTTTTGGTATCATATTATTATATGTAGTATTTGAATAACTTTGTTAATATTAGATGTGCATTAGATTCATTTGTTTAAAAAAATAGATAATGTATATAATAATGAAAGAGGTGTACTTTATGAAATATAAGCAGTATGATTTTGAAAGTTTTCGAATTCTAACCATTCAAAGTAATCATTTTAAGAATGTTCACATGGAAATAAATTTTGTTGATGATGTTGAAAATATATCTATGCCAATTCGGTCTTTTTTAACTAATCTTATTTCTTATACTACATTAAAATATCCTACTAAAAGAGAATTGTTAATAGCTTTGGAAGAGCTGTATAATAGTTCTTATTATTCTACTTGTTCTCGAGTTGGTCATACTTTTTTTTCAACTTTTCTTTTTGATTTTTTGAGTCCTAGATATGTAAATGAAAAAAATTATTTGGAAAAGTGTGTTCAATTTTTTTGTGAGCAAGTAATGCAGCCAAATATAAAAGATGGTAAATTTGATGAAAGAAGTATTAATATTATAAAAGAGAGTAAGCATAGTTCTATAGATAGATATAAGGAAAATGCTTTAAGTTATGCGCTTAAAAAGTCACGAGATTTTTTATTTGCAAATAGTATTACCTCAAAACCTTTAGATGGGACTCATGAAGATATTGAGGCTATTACTAATGAAGATTTAGTTAATGATTATCAAAAATTATTTCAAGATTCTAGTGTTGATATTTTAATTGTTGGCGATTTAGATATGGATGAAGTTGTCGCTTATTTTCAAAAATATTTTCAAAAAAAATCAATTGTTGAAAAACAATATACTAATGTTATAGATAATGCGGTTGGTTCTTTAAAAGAATTAGAAGTTCAAGGAAAGTATGTTCAAACTCAATTAATTTTATATTTACAATATGAATCTTTAACTGATTTTGAGTTATTTGCAGTTTCTAAGTTATATTTAACAATTTTAGGAAGTGCTAATCAATCTGATAAATTAACACAGTATTTACGAATTTTGAATCCTTTAGTTTATCGCAATGCTGTTTGTTTTGTACCGACTAGTAAATATATTTTAATTAATGCAAGCTTAAATTATAAAAATATTGAAGAAGCTAAAAGGAATATTTATAAAGCTATTTTAGAGATGGAAAAGGGGATGATTGATGAAAATTATTTTGAAGTTCAAAAAGAAAAGATTTTGTCTAATATGACAATGTATGAAGATGATGAAAGTTATTTGATTGAAGAGTATTATTTTCATGTATTATTTAATCATCCTTTATCTTCTGAAAAACGAGAATTAATTCAAAAAGTTACAATTGAAGATGTTCAAAAATTTGCCCAAAAATTGCAAAAAACTTTAATATATGTTTTAAAGGAGGTTGAATAAATGCAAGAAATAAAGCTAAAAGGGGTTAATGAAACTGTTTATTTTGAACAGTTAGAAAATGGGTTACCTATTTATATATGGACTAGTGAATATGCTCATTCTTTTCAAGGAGTTTTAAATGTTTTTTATGGAGCAGATTATTTAGATTTTACAGTAAATCATCGGCGATGTCATGTTCATAGAGGTACAGCTCATTATTTAGAACATGTAATGTGTGAGATGGATGATGAACCTCTTTTGGTAAAATTTAATAGATTGGGAAGTTATAGTAATGCTCATACAAGTTATATGAATACGGCTTATGAGTTTTTAGGAACTAGTAAATTAAAAGAAAATCTTGAGCTGTTATTACATGCAATTTTTGAAAAAAAATTTAATAATGAAGAGATTGAACATGAAAGAACACCTATTATTGAAGAACAAAGAATGCGAGCTGATAACCCTGAGATACTTTCTTATTTGGCAATGAATGACCTTCTTTATCAAAAATATCCTAATAAAGTGGACTTAGGGGGAACTATAGATGATATAAAACAGATAACTAGAGAAGAGTTGGAATTAATTTATCGTTCTTTTTATCATCCAGCTAATATGACTTTGGTAGTTACAGGAAATGTTTCACCTTATGAGGTTGTCCAAATTGTCAAAGATTTTTTTAAAGATAAACCAATAACTGAATGGATAAAGCCAAAATTATTAAATTATAAAGAAGGAAAAAGAGTCCATATTAAGCAAAAGACAATTTATGCGAATGTGGAAGTTCCAGAAGTAACTGTTGCTGTTAAAATGCCAATGGTTAATTTTGCAAACTATGATTATTTAAAATTAATAAACATGATTAGATTAATTTTAGCGTCTAATTTTAGTAGTACTACGTTGTTTAAAGAGGAGTTATTAGAAAAAAAATTAATATATAATTTATATTATTCAGCTTATAAAATGTATGATTATTTAATTTTAGAAGTAGGTTGTCGAACAAAATATCCTGAAGAAATGGCAGATATTTTGTTAACTAAATTAAAAAAATTAACTATAAATGAAGAAGATATTGAAAGAAAAATAAAATCAGCTATCTCGACCTTAGTTTTAAGTTATGAAAATCATGAAGAAGTTAATTCGATTTTAAGTAATTCTTTGTTATATACGGGAAAAATTATTGAAAATGAAAAAGAAATGTTAGAAAGTATTTCTATTAAAGCTATTAAAGAAGTTTATCAATTGTTATCATTTAAAGAAATAGTAACTCTTTTTGTTTTGACTAAAGAAAAAAAGCAAGATTAGTTGCTTTTTATTTGGTTATAGATATCATTAATTGTACTTTGTTCTTGTTTGTTTTTATAATAAGGACAAATATGTAAATGTAAATGCTTAATTTCTTGAGCATCACCATAATTTATAGAATATGTTAACCCTTGAGCATTTAGTTTTTTAATAATTATATTGCCTAAATTTTTGGCTGTACTAAATAGTTTTATTAAATCTTCATCGCTAATTTTAGTGATATCTTCAATGTGATCTTTGGGAATTACTAAAGTGTGTCCTATATTTTGTTGATTAATATCTAAGAAAGCTATAATTTTATCGTCTTCGTAAAGAATATTACTTGGAATTTCTTTTTGGCTAATTTTACAAAATAAACAATTCATTTTATTTTCCTCCTATAAATATTTTAACATTGTTTTTTAGTTATTTAAAGCACAATTTTTGGGTATTTTGCATAGATTAAACTAGAGGTGAAATATTTATGGCAAATTATAAGGAGATTGTGACAAAGGCTGTTGTCGGTAAAGCTAAAAAAGCTAATACTTTGCATCTTTCACTCACTCCTGATGAAGATATTGATACTGTTTTAGGTTGTTGGGTTATTAATCATAATTTTAAGGGAATTAATCAAGGTGGTAAAGTGGGAGTTGATGGAGCTTTTGATGTAAATGTTTGGTATAGTTATGAGCATGATACTAAGACAAAGGTAAATTCTAAAAGATATAGTTATCATGAATTATATCAAGTTCCTTTACGAGGAGAGCAAACATTGACTAATTCTTCAGAAATATTGGTACGTAGTTTAAAACAACCTTCAGTAAGTAATGTGGCAATTAAAGATGGCAATATTGTTTTAGAAGTTGATAAAGAATTAGGGGTAGAAATTGTGGGCGATACGAAAATTAAGGTGCCAGTTGAAGATATGGAAGATGATTATGAAGAAATGATTGATGATTCTGAAGTAGAAGCTATTGATACAGTAGATGAAAATTATTTAGAAACGGCTAATGAAGAAGCTTAATACTTCTTTTTTTCTTATATAAATAATTTTTTTACTATCTGTCAACCAAAAAAGGTTGACATAGTTTTTAGCTTTTGTTATATTAGTTATGTGAAAAAGGAGGAATATTTTTATGGCTGTTAAATTAAGATTAAAAAGAATGGGAGCTAAGGCTAAACCTTTTTATCGTATTGTTGCCGCTGATTCAAGAAGTCCAAGAGATGGTCGTTTTTTAGAAATTGTAGGTACTTATGACCCAATAAAAGATGCATCTAAGGTTACTGTTGATGAAGAAAAAGCTTTATATTGGTTAAGTAAAGGAGCTCAACCTACTGATACAGTACGTAATATTTTAAGTAAACAAGGAATTCTAAAAAAATTTGCTGATTCAAAGAAAAAGAGTGTTAAATAATGGATAAATTAGGTGAATATGTTGAATTTTTAGTTAAAAGTATTTGTAAAAATGCGGATATGGTAAAAGTAGATATTAATAATGATAATGAGGAAATTGTTATTAATGTTTTAGTTGCTAAAGATGATATAGGAGCTGTAATTGGCAAAGCTGGTAAAATGGCTTCTAGTATTCGTACATTAATTTTTGCTTATGCTTATTTGCAACAATTAGGTAAGGTAAAAGTTAATTTTGATACAATATAAGACATGATTTTTTTCATGTTTTTATTTTGTCAAATTATAGTACATTGATTGCATAAATAAAAGATTAAGAGTATACTTTAGATAGAGAAGTAGGTGAAGTATGGAAAAAAGAATAATAAGTTCAATAGTTATGATTTTAATTATAGTTCCTATTTTATTAGCTGGTGGTGAAGTATTTTCTCTAGCAGTTGCCCTTTTGGCTATTTTGGCTTTAAAAGAATTTTTAGATTTGAAAAAAAGCCATCATATAATACCAAGTGCTTTAATACTATACAGTGTAATAGTTCTTATTTTTTTAGTATTTTACGAATATCGGGGGAATTTTGCTTCTTATGGAATGAGTCATCGCTTGTTAATTATTATTTTGATAGGATATTTATTGCCTACTTTATTTATTAGTAAAAATGAGTATGAAACGAAAGATGCTTTTTATTTATTTGCAATAGTAGTTTTTTTAGGACTGGCCTTTCATTCATTATTAATTATAAGAGCTGATAATATTTATTTATTGGGGTATCTTATTTTAATTCCAGTTATTACGGATACTTTTGCATATTGTGTGGGGTCAATGATTGGTAAAAGAAAAATTGCTCCAAGTATTAGTCCTTCTAAAACAATGGCAGGCTTTGTTAGTGGTTGTATTTGTGCAAGTGTTTTAGGAACTACTTATTATTATTTTTTAGTTTCTTCTAAGAATTTTTTGTCAATTTTTGCTTTAAGTTTTGGTTTATCAATTATTGGGCAAATTGGTGATTTGATTTTTAGTAAAATAAAGCGCGAGAATGATATTAAAGATTTTTCAAAATTAATTCCGGGACATGGTGGAGTATTAGATAGAATTGATAGTTTTTTATTTGTTTTGTTAGTATATTTTGTATTTTTTAAGGTAATTTAGGAGGAATCAAATATGTGGATAGTTAGTTTATTATTATTTATTTTTATTTTAGGAATTATTATTTTAGTGCATGAATTTGGGCATTTTATTACGGCTAAAAAATCAGGAGTTTATATTTATGAATTTTCAATTGGGATGGGGCCAGTAATTTATTCGCATAAGGGAAAAGATGGAATTTTTTATAACATTCGAATGTTGCCAATAGGTGGCTTTGTGCAAATGGCAGGAGAAGTTTATGAAGATGATACAAAAATTCCTAAGGAAAGGTTTTTGTGTAATCGGCCTTGGTATCAGAGATTGTTAATTTTATCAGCTGGGGTTATTAATAACTTTTTATTGGCTTTAATTGTATTATTTATGATGGCAATGATTTGGGGCAGTTCTTATGTTAGCAATGAAATTGTTGCTGTTCAGGAAAATTCACCCGCTATGAAAGCCGGTCTAAAAGATGGCGATGAAATTTTAGCTATTAATAATCATAATGTCTCTAATTGGGATGTTGGACAAATTTACTTATATTATAAAGTAGAAAATAATAATTATCATTTTAAAGTAAAACATTCTAATGGTGAAATTCAAGATATTGCTATTGTGCCAGAGACAGTAAAAAATGATAATGGAGAAGAGCAAAAAGTTTTTGGAATTCAAATGAATGTAATTAGTGAACATGGCTTTTTGGCAAGTATAAAGTATGCTTTTGCAAAATTTGGTAGTGTTGTGCATAGTATGGCTATTACATTGGGTGGTTTATTTACAGGTCAGTTATCATTAAATAATTTATCTGGTCCAGTGGGAATTTATAAAGTTATTGATACTTCTTTACAACAAGGAATAGCTCAATTATTATATGTTACAGCCTTTTTGTGTATAAATGTTGGGTTTATTAATATTTTACCATTCCCAGCTTTTGATGGAGGACATATTTTCTTTATGATTGTAGAGAAAATTAAAGGAAGTCCTATTAATGTTAAATTTGAAAATGCTTGTAATTTAGTAGGCTTTGCCCTTTTAATGTTATTAATGATTTATATTACTATTAAAGATATTATTCATTTATTTTGAGATAATGTCTTTTTTTTATGGCTTTAAAATGTTATAATTTTCTTAGGTCTTAGTAGCTCAGTTGGATAGAGCGTTGGCCTCCGGAGCCAAAGGTCGTGGGTTCGAATCCCTTCTAAGACACCA
>CANRJL010000041.1 GCA_947630935.1 uncultured Bacilli bacterium
TGATTATCTTAAAGATAATATTAATGATTTAGATGTTTTAGTTTGTAATGCTGGAATTGATAATGTTTGTGAGATTAAAGATAAAAATTATGCTGTTTTTAAAAGAGTTTTAGAAGTTAATTTGTTTGCTAATTTTTTGTTAACGCAGACGCTTGGGTTGCAGATGGAGAATAATGGTCATGGGACTATTATTTATATTAATTCTGATAATGTTATTGATAAAAATGATTCAGTAACTTTAGAATACGATGTATCTAAAGCTGGTTTATTAATGCTTGCTAAAGATTATGCTAAGTATTTTAAAAATGTTAAAATTCATACTATTGCACTGGGTTGGATGGATACTGGAATGAATGATATTCCTTTAGAAGTTAAAGATGAATTTAGTTTTGTATCTGTTACAGATGTTGCTCGTGCAGTTTTAAAGCAAGTTAAGAATGAAGAAAGTGGAAATGTTGAGGTTATACGATGAAAGAGTTAATTGGAATTAGTGATAAAACTTATGAAATATATTTAAATGTTTTGCCTAAAATAGCGAAAGTTTTTAAAGAAGTTGATGATATTTGCGAATATAATAATGCCAAAATGATGAAGGCTTTTTTTGATAATCATATTAATGAAAGTCATTTTAATATGACTACTGGTTATGGTTATAATGATTTGGGAAGAGATGCTGTTGAAAAAGTTTTTGCTCAAGTTTTTAAGGCTGAAGCAGCTTTAGTTAGAACCCAATTTGTTTCAGGAAGTCATACTTTAGCTAAAACCTTTTTTGCTCTTTTAAGACCAAATGATTTGCTTTTGAGTATAACAGGGACACCATATGATACATTACATGAAGTAATTGGCATTAAACCTAATTCAAGTTCTTTAGTATCTTTTAAAATTAAATATGATGAAATTGCTTTATTAAATGATGATTTTGATTATGATAAGATTGCTCAATACTTAGAAAATAATAAAGTTAAAGTTATTGAAATTCAAAGAAGTAAAGGCTATTCAAATAGAAAAAGTATTAGTATTAGTAAAGTTAAAAAAGTTTGTGAATTAATTAAGAAAATATCACCTCAAACGATTATTATGGTTGATAATTGTTATTGTGAGTTTGTTTCTAAATTGGAACCTATTGAAGTTGGGGCTGATATTGTTGTTGGTTCTTTGATTAAAAATTTAGGGGGTGGCATTGCGCCTAATGGGGGATATGTTGTTGGAAGAAAAGACCTTGTTACTTTAGTTGGAGAATCTTTAACTTTACCTGGTGAAGGAATGGATGTTGGACCTAGTTTGGGTGCTAATAAGATGTTTTTACAAGGTTTGTTTTTGGCACCTACTGTTGTTAGTAATGCGTTAAAGGTAAGTATTTTAGCTAGTGCAATGTTAAATGAACTTGGGTTTGAAGTAAGTCCTTTGTTTGATGAAGAAAAAGTTGATATTGTTTTAAATATTTGCTTTGGTAGTAAAGATGCTTTAATTAATTATTGTAAGGGTATTCAAAGTGGTTCACCAATTGATAGTTATGTTAGTCCAGTTCCTGTTAGTACTCCTGGTTATGCTGATGAAGTTATAATGGCAGCAGGTAGTTTTGTGCAAGGGTCTAGTATTGAGCTTTCTTGTGATGGACCAATAAGAGAACCTTATATTGCTTATCAACAGGGAGGTTTAACTTACGATACTGGTAAAATTGGGGTTTTAAAAGCTATAGATGGGTTGTTAAAAGATGATTAAAAAGCAAAAATTAACTATTTTATATGAAGATAAAAATTTATTAATTGTTGATAAACCAGCTAAATTATTGACGGTTGCGACTTTGAAAGAAAAGGAACATACTTTGTATTATGAAGCTAGTACTTATGTAAAGAAGCAACATCCTAATAATAAAATATTTATTGTTAATCGGTTAGATAAAGATACATCGGGGATAGTTGTTTTTGCTAAAAATGAGAAAACTAAATTAGAATATCAGAATAATTGGCAAGATTATGCTGTTAATAGGGAATATTTGGCGATTGTAGAAAGAAAAGTTTTAAAAGATAAAGATACTTTAAAAAATTACTTACAAGAAGATAAAAATCATAATGTTTATGTAAGTAATAAAGGAAAACTAGCAATTACTTCATATGAAGTTTTAGCTAGAAATAGAAGTTATTCTTTATTGAAAATTAATATATTTACTGGTAAAAAGAATCAAATAAGGGTGCAATTAAGCAATATAAATCATCCTATAGTAGGTGATAAAAAGTATAAAAGTATTAAAAATCCCCTTAATAGATTAGGTTTGCATGCTTGTTTATTAGAACTTAAAATTAATAATCAGAATATGGTAATTAAAACGAAAATTCCTAAAGAATTTAAAATGATGTTTGATTGTTTAAAATAGGAGGTTTCAATGGAAAGATTGCAAAAAGTTATTTCAACTTCAGGTTTTTGTTCAAGAAGAAAAGCTGAAGATTATATTAAAAATGGTCAAGTTAAAGTTAATAATAAAGTTGTGACTGAATTGGGAGTAAAGGTATCTTATGAAGATGAAATTACAGTTTTAGGAAATGTTATTAAGGCTAAAGAAGATAAAGAATATTATTTATTATATAAACCAGCTAAAACTATATCTTCAGTTAAAGATGAAAAGGGAAGATTAACAGTTGTTGATTTAATTGCGACTAAAGCTAGAATTTATCCCATTGGACGGTTAGATTATGATACAACTGGTCTTCTTTTATTAACTAATGATGGAGAGTTAACTAATTTGTTAAGTCATCCTAAAAATGAAATACTAAAAATTTATACTGCTAAAGTTAAAGGCCTTATTACGCCTCAAGAATTTATGGCAATTAAAAAGGGTATAGTTATTGATAATAGAGTTGTAAAAGTATCTTATTTAAAAATTAAGAAAAATGAGGAAGCTAATACAACATTAGTTAAGATTGGAATTGTTGAAGGAAGAAATCATATTGTTAAGAAAGTTATGGCTAGTATAAATCATCCTGTATTAAAATTAAAAAGAGATTCTTATGCTTTTTTAGATTTAGAAGGTTTGAAAATTGGGGAGTATCGTCCTTTATCAATAAAAGAAGTTAAAAAATTATATGCTTTAGGCCAAAATAAAACTGCTATTTAAGCAGCTTTATTCATTTTCTGTGTATTCTTCATCATCTGTTTGTTCAATGGAAACATTTTCTCCAACTTCTTCATCATTTGTTTGTTCAATGGAAATATTTTTTTCAGTATTTTCGTCTCTTACTTCTTCAAAAGAAATAATGCCAACTGGACAAGATTCAATAGCATTCATTAAAGCTTCTGAATCTAAATTTTCATTACTTTTGGGAATAGAGTAACCTTCATCATTAAAAGTAAAATGTTCAGGGTCAATTCCGACACAAGCTCCACATCCAATGCAATCATCAGTTAAAACTTTAATTTTTTTCATATAATAATCCTCCTTTTAATCATTATAAATTTTAAATTTGTAAAAATCAATCAATTATCATGTTCAAATTTGACAAAATATGTTATATTTAATATGAAAGGGTAGGTTATCATGAAAACAAGATCGGAAAAATATACGAATGATAACGAAAATTATGCTCCTAAAAGAATTCACAAAAATGAGCAATTGTATGAAGAGATAAAGGGTAGTGAATTAGAAAATTTATCTATTGGAAGCAATGCTAAAGTTATTGGTGATAATTTAAATCAAATTGATATTAATAAAATTAAAGAAATATTAGAAAAAAATTATCAAGATGTGCCAAAAAGAAGAAATATGCAAGCTTTACATGATGATTCATTATCTAAAGAGCAGATAGAACAATATGAACTTGAAAAAACTAGAGAGTATGATATTAATGCTATTTTGGAAAAAGCTAGAGAAGAAAAAGAAATTGATTATCAGGAAGAACGTTTGAAAAAAGTACGTGATACACAATATGATATTTTGAAGAATTTAGATTTAGAAGATGAACAACCAAAAGCTAGTAGTGAAAAAACTAAAGATGAATTATTAGAACTTATAAATACAATTAATTTAAATGAATATCAAAAAAAGAATAAAGATAGTGATGACTTGGATCCTTTGGATATTTTAAGTGATTTAAAAGGCGATGATGATACAGTTGTTGTTGGTGCGAAAGAAATTACTAGTGAATTACAGAAATTAGAAACAGTTAAAGAGCCTGAAAAAACTAAAGAAAAAGAAGAAAAAAATGAAAAAGAATTAGATAATGATGATATGGATAAATCTTTTTATACAAATAGCATGACATTTTCTAAAGATGATTTTGATGGCTTTGAAGATGTTTCTTCAGGAAAAGTTGGGGCTATTATTGTCAAAATTCTAATAGTTGTCATTTTTTTGGCAATTATTGCTGGAATTGTTTTATTTTTAAATGATTTTTTGAAATTTGGATGGTTTTAAATACTATTCTTTTTTTATCATATAATTTATTATGAAAAGAATTCGGAGTAGAAAATATATAACAAAGAAAACTTATTTTTCTATATTTCTGGTTTTTATAGTTTTGGTGACTTTTATTTTTTATTTTCTTTTTAATTTAGCAGTTAGTCCTAAATTAGTGCATATTGCAAATTTAAAACTTGATGACAAAATAAAAGAAATTGCTTCTAATTATGAAATTTATAATTCTTTAAATTCTTCTTTTGATAATCTTTTTATTGTTACTTTGAATGATAAAAAAGAAATTTTAACATTAGATTATCAAATGGAAGAAATTTATAAAATGTCTAAAGTTGTTACCGATAATTTGTTTGATACAATTTATAAAATTGGTATTGATGATGCTTCTTTTTATTTAAATAAAAAAATTGATATGAAACAACAAGATAGTATTATATTAATGCTTCCAATTGGAATTGTAAGTAACTTTGTTTTTTTGAATAATTTAGGACCTCGTATTCCAGTTATAATTCATTTTATAAATTCTGTTTTTACTAATGTTCAAACAAGATTAACTAACTATGGAATTAATAATGCATTATTGGAAGTTTATTTAGATGTTTCTTTAAAATATGAGATTATTACACCAGTATTAAATGAAGAAAAAAATTTAGATTTTACTATTTTATTAGGTGCTAAAGTTATTCAGGGAACTGTTCCAGAATGGTATGGAAATGAAATGATAACAAAAAGTAGTTGTGTAAAAAATGAATATTTTATGATATAATTTGAATGGTGAATAAGGATATGGGAATAGAAACGTTTATAAATACGGCTTTTTCAACTTCTATTGAAAATTATTTATATACAAAAGATGAACCTTTGTCTAGTTCTTTAGCTATGAATGTTATAATTATTCGTACTTTGATTGCTATTTATGGTGAATTGGCGATTATTAATCCTTATTTAAATAAAAATATTACTAAAAAAAATGGCTTTGATTATAATCTTATGAAATATGGTTTTGCTGAAGAAAAGTTAAATGATTTTAAAAATTGTTTTCAGTCTTTTTTTGATACTTTGCAAGAGAAAGATAATATTTTTTTGGTTAAAGTAGAAAAATATTTGATGGAAATGTTGTTTTTAAAAAAGAAGTGTGTAGGGATTTCTTCAGAAGAATTAGAAAGTTTAAAATATTATTTTTGTCTAGCGGATAATGATTTATTAAAAGATTATACATCTTTTTATATTTTAGATAAAAGGGAATTAGATTATTATTTTGCAAAGCAAAATTATGAAAGTGAACATGCTTTTGATTTAAAACCGGTACAAAAAGTTGTTTTATTTACAGATGCTTATTTGTTGTGTGGCTATACGTTAGATGAAATAGCAAAAATGACATCTGATGAAATAGAATTAGCTAATCAACATGTTTATGAATTTTTTAAGATTCCCAAAGAAGAAAGTAATAAAAGAGATTTATTGATTGATGCCGTTAATTATTATAAACGATATAAAAATAGGTTGACTAGTGGAAATGGTTTTGTTGATTTGCTGTTGATTAGTAGTATTATATCGACTATATTGTTAGTATTATTTATTATTACAATTAAAATATCATAGGAGTGATTGATGTGAAAGATATAACTTTATTAAACCAAAATTATAAATTAGTTAAAGATGTTAAAGATGGTTTTCAGTATGAAGAAATTGAAAAAATTATTACTGATTATTTTTTAGCATTTGATTATATATTGGGAGATTGGTCTTATGGAAAATTACGTTTAAAGGGTTTTAATATGCCAACAAATCCTAATTTTAAAGCTATTAATGATTATAGTAAAATTGCTTTTTATCTTAAAAATTTTTGCGCATATGATTGCAAATATTTTATATTAGAAAAGAAGTGATTGCATCTTGGAATTATTTTTGGTATAATGCTTTTAGAATGGAGAGGGTATTTCATGGAAGAAAAAATAACATTGTCTCGTCCTAATGGAGAAGTAGAAGAAAAAAAAGTAGTATGCCATTTTAAATCTGTTGATGAATCAAGACCAAATATTAAAGATGTTCCTATTTTAATATTGGATAAGAATGAAATGAATAATGGCGTGAATGTTTTAGAATTTTTATGGAAAAAGGATGGAGTATATCAAGCTATTAATGATGAAAATGCTTGGGCTGAAGTAAAAAGTATTGTAGTTGATATTATAAAAAATAATATTGAAGTGGTAGGTGAAGAATAGGTGGCAAAGATTATAATTTTTAATGAAAAAAGGGTAAATGCTTCTCTTGGACAAGGTCGTAGTTTAGGACTAACGAGTGCGCAAAAAGATCCTTTAGAAATGAATTTTAAAAATATGGTTTTATTGCATCAACCTGTTGCTGAACCTGAACCTGTTTTGCCAGAAAATTTAGAAGAACCAACAAAGGTAGTTTCTGATAAAGTTGTTTTGCCAGAAAATAGTATTCCAGTGATGGATGTAATGAATGGCATTACTACTGATACACAAGATTCACAAACTGACCAAAATGAAGAAGTAATTGCGCCTTTTACGGCTGATGTTCCAACTATTGAAAGTGTTATTAACCCTTCTTTAGAAAATAATGAAGTTCCAACTGAAGCTAATGTTATAGAAAAAGCTGCACCTCAAGTTGTACAAGTAATCGAGCCTTCAGTAGAAAATACTGTTTCAGATAATTTGCAATATGGTTCAGGAGTTGAAATAGTTCCTGAAGAAAAAGAAACAGATTTTGATAAAATGCACAAAGAATTAGATGAATTAGAGAAAAAGCGTTCGGAAAAAATGGCTGCTATTGATAAAGAATATCAAGAAGCAAAGGAAGCTATTTTCGAAGAATATAAAAAAAAAATAGCTGAAATGATGAATGAAGTTGCCAATTTAAAAGAACGGGCAAAAGAACATTTAAAAAATGCTCAAGCTGCTGAGCAAATTGCAACACTTGCTCAACAAAATTCTGAAAATATTCAAACTAATGCTCCCAGTTTAGAATTAGCAAAAAGTGCATAATCTAAGATTTTTTCTTAGATTTTTTTCATATATTTTATTATGAAAGAAAAAATTAGGTTTGAATATAATTTAGAAGTTGAAGATTTCATTCAAAAAAAAGATTATTGGATGTTTCAAAAAAATAATGATGATTATTACATTGTTAAAGTTCAAAGAAGTCAAGAAGAATTAAATGATTTAATAAGTCTTTATCAAGAATTATTAGCAAAAGGTTGTTATGTTCATTTTATTGTGCCAACAATTATGGGTTCTTTTTATTTTACTTATGAAGATAAAATTTATGTTTTATTAATAGTTAAGAATGCTAATTTTGAATATTCATTGTTAGATATGTTAAAAAAATGGGATAAAATGCCTGTTTCTTTGCAAAATAGTCATTTAAATAGATTTCAATGGGAAAATTTGTGGAGTGCTAAGATAGACTATTATGAATATCAAATTAAAGAACTTGGTAAAGGTAAGTCTGTTGTTATTAATACTTTTGGCTATTTTGTTGGTTTATGTGAAAATGCAATTAGTTATGTTCATCATGTAAATTCCCAATTTCCAACTATTTATGGAAATGTTGTTTTGAGTCATAAAAGAGTTCATTATCCTAATTATTCTTTGAGTTATGATTGTCCTTTGCAATTTATTTTTGATTTAGAAGTTAGAGATGTAGCAGAATATTTAAAAATGGAATCTTTAAATAATCTTGATTATGCGCTTATTGATTTAGAAACTTATTTAAAAGTAAGAAAACTTGATTTATTTTCATTAGGAATGTTGTATGGTAGATTATTATATCCTTCTTATTATTTTGATTTATATGAAGAAGTTATGAATTATGATGCTGATGAAGATTGTTTGCTAAATATTATGGAAAAAACTCCTCAAATTGAAGAGTTTTTAAGAAAAAGTTATACGATAATTTCAAATTATGGGGCAATCGAACCTGTTTATTGGCTCATGAATTCTTCCTCTTTATAAATTTATGTTAATAACTCCTTTTAATTCAGGAATTTCTTCTTTGATGTATGCTTCAATATTTTCTTTGATTGTAAAATCTTGATAACCACAGTTTTCACAAGCGCCAGATAATTTAATATAAAGATAGTTATCTTCATATTTAATAAATTCAACGTCGCCACCTTCTAAATTTAAAAATGGACGAATATCATCTAATAATTCTTTTATTTTAGCAATTTCTTTTTCCATAATTTTACCGTCAATATAAAATATCTATGTTAGACCATATTGATTATCATTCCAATAATCCATAAATAAATAAGAAGTATTAGGATAATCTCTAA
>CANRJL010000042.1 GCA_947630935.1 uncultured Bacilli bacterium
CATAGTTAAACGGTCAATAACATATTTTAATAAAGAATATATATCTTGATTTAACATTTCAATATCAAATGAAGATTCTGTTATTTTTAGGGAACGCTTAGAAATATTATTTTGCTTCTTTATTTCATTAATTCTAACTTTTAAATTATTTTCTAATTCTTTGATAAATGCTAAATTGTTTGTTAAATCTATAATAATTGGGGCAATTAATTTTTCAATAAGCTCTTCTTTGTCTTCAATATTTGAAACTGCTATATCTTTTTGCTTGCAAAGTTTTATTAATTCTTCTTGCGAATAGTTAGCATATTTTTGATACATTTCTTTAGTATTTCCGCGAACAGCTAAAGCTCGACCTAGTTGTTCGAAATAGACAATGTCTGAAGTAGTATTTCGACCCATAAGTACGCCATCTATATTAGGAGCATGAATTCCTTCATTATATTGGTTAATAGCAAACATTACGCGTAATTTATTGGTTACTTTATTACCTTTTAAATCTACATCATTATAAAAAGCTTCACGATTTTTCCGACCATTTTTATACATTTTACTGGTTGAAGTATAAAAGACTATATTTTCTTCAGGGACAAGTTCTAAAAACCATTTTTTAGCTTCTTGTTTAATAGTTTCAATATTATTGATATTGTCTTTTTGTAATGGTGGGCAAAAATAAATATATTTACCATTTGGTTTAATATTTTTTTTAATAACATCTACTATATTAGGTGCTTCATGAATTCTTTTTTTGATATCATTTAAAATTTTAGAACATTCTTGATAATCTTTATTTTTAATATTTTTTTTAGCAAGTTTTTCTTCTAATTGGTCAGTAAATGCTTGAAGATTAATATAAGCACTTTTATATATTGGTTTAGGTAATACACCATCTATCATAGCATCACATAAATCGTAACGACTTACAATTTTATTAGAAAATAATTCTGAACCTTCCGGACTAGCCATATTTCTTTCATATATAGTACCACGATTTCTGACACTGTAGGCACTCAAACCTAATATTTTTAAAGATGGATGAGTATTTATTAAAGTATTTATTCTTGCTCCCCATATTGGGGCACCTAAATGATGAAATTCATCTAATATTAAAATATCACATTTTAAATTAGCAATTTCGGAAGCATTTAAATTATTAAAACTTTGATAAGTTCTAAACTGAACATTAGCAAAATCTTTTTGCAAATTTAAATGCTGATTAGCATTGATGATTTTTTTAATATGTTCTAAAATAGCCATTGATGGCGCGACAAATAATATTTTTTTATCTTTATTTTCATACATTAATTCAATGGCATTATAAGTTTTACCAGTTCCTGTAGCATGAATTATTCCAACAACGTTTTCTCCACTTAAAAAAGCTTTTTTAATTTTTTGATAACTTTCAATATTATGTTTATATAAACCAACTATATTATAATTTTGCATATTATCCATAACCTCAATATTATTTTACAATATATGTTCTTTAATTGCAATTTAACATAATAAAAAAAAGTGAATTTCACTTTTTTAATTTTTCAATAATTTTTTAAAAGTAACTATGCTTCCTAATGTAGCAAGGATGAATAAGGCAATAGTAAGTGTAATGTTATCACCAGTTGCTGGGTTTGGTTCAGTAACTTGGGAAACTGTATTTTGAACTGGTTGGGAAGTTGTTGGTTTAGTTTGTTCTTCTGTTTTATCTTTATTTTGATTATTTTCAGGAGTTAAAACTGTTGAATCATTTTCTTTATTTTCAGTATTTGTTGGCTTATCTTGATTAGTTTCTTCACTTTTTGCAGGTTCTTTTTGATTAGTTTCTTTAGTTACATCAAAGAAATTTACGGTATATTCTACTTTAGCAGCTGTAGTTGTCGCATCTTTAGCTTTGCTTACTTCATTTAAGCCTAATATTTCAACTTTATATGATGTATTATCTTTATATTGTAAACCTTCTACTGATGGTTGAACAAATTGTATTTCATCTCCTGCAACATTTAAAGTATTATCTTTAGCCGTGCAATCATAAGACTTTTTAGTATTTAAATCAGTAACACGAACTGTAATTTTAGAAGCGTCTTGATAGTTTAATTTACTAGTATTTAAAATAACATTCCAAACTGAAGTTTCATCATTTAAAATATTCGTTGGCATATATCCTGGAACTGGGAAAGCTGCATATGCTAAATCAGAAGTATTTTTGGTTTCAACAATATGACCCATAGCTGTTGGTGCGACATAACCAAATTGTAATAAAGAATTTTTGGCATCTAATATTGCTCTTCGATGACCAGTTGTATCCCATTGTTTAGTTTCTAAATTATATCCTTCATCTAACCAACCAGTAATTGATTCAGTTGGTGTATATCCCCAAGCAATTATATTATGACTAGGAAATTTGGCAATATCCCATAAAGAATCAGACATTCCTTCAGGACGTTGGCTATCATTTAAAATATGAGCAAAATTTTCTATTTTAATGCGTACAAGCGCGCCAGCTTGTAAATCTTTTCGATGAGTAGATACTCCAGTTAATGGACTTACTCCTGCTAAATAACGATAGTAATTAGCCATAGCTGTCATTGCTTTATGAGTATCAGCTGTTAACTCCCCTTCATTATAGACTGGTGTTGTATTTGGCTTTACTTTGTAATAAGTTTCAGTCTTGCCATTTACATAACTTCCTGTTTCTTTTGTTTTATTATATTGCTCAATAATTTCTTCTTTTGTTCTGTTTTTATAAACATCCCAATCATTAGCAATATAACTTTCAGCATTGATTTTACTTGCAAATAATGAAACACCAATTGCTGATATTAAAATTAATTTTTGCATAATAGTTTGTTTTTTCATTTTTAACCTTACCTTTCTTGTTATAAGAATATCACTACTTATGTTTTTGTGCAAGAAAAATTTGCGAATTTTTAATAAAAATGATAGTATATAAATGAGAGTGGTTTTCATGGAAAATACAAGAAAAAAAACTAAAAAAAAATATAAATTAAAGAAAATAAATTTTTTATTTGTTCTACTTTTTCTCGCTTTTATATTAAGTTTTGGATATTTTGGTTATCAAATTATTGAATGGTTTAAAGATAATAACAATAGTCAAAAAATTATGATTGATATTGAACAAAAAGTTGTTATTAAAGAAGAAGAATCACATGTAGAAGCTGTTCAAAATGAAGAATTGATTAATAAAGATGACCCTTATTGGGACTTTATTAAATTAAATTTAGTAGATGTTGATTTAAAAAATTTAATTGCTTTAAATTCTGAAACGATTGGTTGGTTAAAGGTTTTAGGCACGAATATAAATTATCCTTTTGTCCAAGCAACAGATAATCAATTTTATTTAACTCATGATTTTTATCGGCAATCAAATAAAGGTGGTTGGGTGTTCTTAGATTATCGCAATGCTAAAAATTTACAAAATAAAAATTCAATTATTTATGCGCATGGCCGAGCAAATAATACAATGTTTGGCAGTTTAAAAAATATTTTAAAAAATGACTGGTTAAATAATACTGAAAATCATGTCGTAAATATTTCGACTGATAATAAAAATAGTTTATGGCAAGTTTTTAGTGTCTATAAGATTTTAAATACAAATGATTATATTCAAACTGATTTTAAAAATGATACTGAATTTTTAGATTTTGCTAATATGTTATTAAAGCGTAGTATTAAAGATTTTAAAACTACTATTCAAAAAACAGACCAAATTTTAACTTTATCTACTTGTTATAATGATAATGAAAAAGTTGTTTTACATGCCAAATTAATTAAACAAAGTTAATTTTGAGTATTTTCTAAAATATAATTAACGACATTATTGATAGTTACTGAAAAATCTTGATAATTTGTAGTAAACCAATGGACTGGTAATTGATGTTTAAAAAAAGTATATTGTCTTTTGGCATAGTTGCGGGAATTTTGCTTTATTTGGTCAATACTTTCTTTGAAGGTTTGTTTATTATCAAAAAAAGCATATAATTCTTTATAACCAATCGCACTTTGCAAAACTTGAGAATTTAAGTTTTGCAAATAAAATGCTTTTACTTCATCAACTAAAGCAATTAGCATATTATCAACTCTTTTATCTATTTTAGCATATAATGTCTTAGAATCAGTTTCTAAACCAATAAACAAAACATCATCATAATAAGGTTTGGCTGGAGTTTGGTCTAAAGAAATATTTTTGACTATTTTATTATAAGCTCGTAGTAATCTTTGCCGGTTATTTATATCAATTGTTATATGAGGACTAACCTTTTTGATTTTTTGATATAAAATCTCATTAGAATACTGATAATCTTTGTCTTTTGCTTCTTCACTAAATTGATAATCATATAAAGCAGATTTAATATATAAACCTGAGCCTCCAACTAAAATAGGTATTTTGCCTTTCTTTTTAATTTCGGCTATTTTTTGCCGACAATCTTTTTGATAATGATAGATAGTATATTCTTCATCTACTTCTTTAATATCTAATAAATGATGTTTAATATTTTCTTTTTCAGCTTCCGTTACTTTAGCACTGCCAACATCTAAACCTTTATAGATTTGAACAGAATCAGCATTAATTATTTCACCATTAAAAATTTTAGCTAAAGCAATACTTAATTTAGTTTTACCAACTGCTGTTGGCCCGACAATACATAAAATCATAGTAATCTTTCCCTTACTTTTTGTGATACTTGATTATAATGTTGCCAAAATGATTCTAAAGATTCTTTTTCTTCCAAAACTTTAATTTGTTCATTTTGATACATGATACTATATTCTTCATCATTCATTCGGTATTTTTTAGAATATGGCTCGCCATTATAATAGTATTCTTCTAATAATAAAGTATTATTTTTATAAGCTGTTTTTATTTCTTTAAAAACAATTAAAGGTATTTCTAATTTATTGGTTGGAATTACTTTTTTATCTAGTATAGCAATATTATTAGGTTTAAAATCTATTTCAATAGCAATAACTTCATTTAAAAAATATTGAATTGTTTTTAAATTATCTAAATTATTATAATATAATATTTTAATTTTGGTAATATCTTTGTCTTTTTTAGTAACATTTAACTGACTAATTAAAGTGTCTTTATCATAGTATATTTGGTATATTGTTTCATCTTGCCAAACTTTTTTGATTAGATAACATAACTTTAAGTTCTCATTATTATGTAAAATATGCAAATAATATTCATAAAGATAATTAATATCAGTTTTAGTAAGTGGAATTAATTTTTCTATCTCTAGAATATATTTTTGAAATGAAATATGGTTCATTTTAAAGGCCTTCTTTCTTTTTTAATTCATTACCCTTTTAAACATTCTTTCTAAATCATAATTGCTAAATTTAATAATTGTTGGTCGACCATGAGGGCAATTATATGGGTTATCACAAGCACATAATTCTTTTAATAATTCTTCCATAGCTTCTTTGGAAATATGCATGTTAGCTTTAATAGACATTTTACATGCTAGAGTTATGGCAATACTTTCATTAAATTTTACTGGGTCAATACTTTTAACTCCACTAGTTATTAAATCTATAATTTTTTCAATGCTTTCTTTTTCGTAACCATTTCTAAGCCATGTAGGATGTCCTTTAAAAATATATGTATTAATTCCAAATTCTTCCATATCAAAGCCTAATTCTTTTAATTTATTTTCTTCTTGTTTTACTTGAGCTTTTTCAGCACTTGATAGTTCAATAGTAATGGGAATTAATAATGAGGTTGTCTGAACTTCTTTGGCTTTTAAGGCTTTCATATTTTTTTCATAATTAATTCTTTCCTGAGCAGCATGTTGGTCAATAATATAAACACCATCTTCATTTTCTGCGATTATATAAGTACCATGGGCTAACCCAACCGGATATAAAACTAATTCTTTCATTTCTTTATTATAAATGATATTAGTATTTTTCGGTTCTTCTTTAAAATTAAACTCTGTTTGAACACTATTGTCTTCAGGGTTATATGTTTCTTGTTGCTCGGCAATAATGTTATCAATAACTTCTGTTTTTTCTTGGGAAGCAAAAGGCGTCCTTAAATAAGCATCTGGAATTAATAAATTTTTGTATAAGGCATCTTTTATAGTAGTGACAAGCAAATTATATAAGACATTCATTTTACCTATTTTTATATCTTGTTTAGTAGGATGAATATTAACATCAATTAATGTTGGGTCAGTATTTATTTTTAAAATAACAATAGGATATTTAATATCAGGCTTATAAGTATAATAAGCTTCATTAATGGCCCGATTTAAATCATTATTTTTTACAACACGGTCATTAACTATTGTAATCATATGATTTCTATTGCTTTTTAATATTTCAGGTTTACAAATATAACCATATATATCAAAATCATCATTGCTATTTTTGATTTCAAGCATTTTGGAAGATATAGTTACCCCATAGATTTCATGAATGGTTTTTAATAAATTATTTGTACCACTAGTTTGTATAATTTTATGATTATCATTTTCTAAAGTAAAGGCTATGTTTGGATAAGCTAGAGCTAAACGTTCAGTATAAGCTATACAATTTGCTAATTCACTTTGCTCACTTTTTAAATATTTTAAACGAGCTGGTGTATTATAAAATAAATTGGTGATAGTGATAGTAGTTCCTTTTTGAGCATCAGCTTTAGTATGTTCCTTAATTTTACCACCTTCGATAATAATTTTTGTGCCAACATTATTGGCACATGTTTTTAATTTAGTTTTACTAATGCTAGCAATTGAAGGCAATGCTTCACCACGAAAACCTAAAGAATTAATAAAAAATAAGTCATCTTCTTTATAAAGCTTACTAGTTGCATGTCTTTGAAAAGCTAAAACAGCATCATCTTCACTCATCCCGTCACCATCATCGCTGACTCTTATTTCTTTTTTACCACCTTCTAATAAACTGATATTGATATTTTTAGCATGCGCATCTATACTATTTTCACATAATTCTTTAACAATTGAGGCACATTTTTCAACGACTTCACCAGCCGCAATTTTATTAGCTAAGATTTCACTCATTACTTTAATTTTGCCCATATTAGTCCCTCCTTAAAAAAGATGGTAAAATATCTAACATTTCTTTTGGAACATGATAGACTTTTAATGTACAAGGCTTTTTAACATAGAAAAAACCTACTCCTTTTATAATAACATTAGTTTCTTTTAAAACATTAATAATAAGTGGTTTTTCATTTAAATAAAGCAAATTATTAGCATATATTTTTTGAGGTTTTAACTTATTACTAAAAAAACAAGTAATACTATTTTCTTTATCAGTAATAATTCTTCCGATATTATTTAAAATAATTCCAGCATTAGCTTTAAGAGGCATAGTTATTGATTTAATTGGTTTTTTAACTGTAATTTCTTTTAATAAATCTAAATCATACTGATATTTATAAGTTAAACCTACCGTATCATATATGATGGGGTTAACAGATATTTTAGAAAAATCTAAAGTTGTATTAGGAATTTCGGAAACTGTTAAATTTAAATTTTCAAATAGTTCATTTAAAAGACTACTCTTACCTGTATTAGTCATGCCTAAAAAATAAATAGGAAAAGATATCTTAGCTATTTTTTCTAAAATTGTATTTATTCCAGTTTTTCTTTTTTGGCTTGTAAATATTATTTCTTCTTTTATTTGTTCTTTATTTTTTAGCCAATCAATAATCTTTTGATGAGAGATTTCTTGCGGAATAATATCTTCTTTACTCACGACAAATATTTTGGGCATATTAATGCTTTTATAATAGTCTAGCGCTTCTCTATTAAAATTCATTATGTCACATATAAAGAAACAAAAACCTTGTTTCTTTGCTATTTTATTTAAAATAATTTGATTATTTACTTTGGTATCAACATTTACTAAATCATGATAATGAGTTAGGCGATAGCAACGCATGCAATAACCTTTAGCTAAAACTTCTTCTTTAATATACCCGACTTTTGAGGCATCTTTGGTTTGTAATTTAACTCCACATCCTAAGCAAGTTTTAGTCATAATATTCTCCTATTTGCAAAAGACCTTTTTTAGCTAATTTTTTATATATTTTTTTCTCAAAGAAGCGATTAATTTTAGTTGGCAAAATTTCATTATGATTTATAGGGTTTACTAATATACTTGTAAGTTGTAAACGATTAGCGCCATAAATATCAGTTAGTAATTGGTCACCGATACAAGCAACTTCAGTATCTTTAACATGATATAAATCAAGAACTTTTAAATATTTTTTTTTGCTTGGTTTAAAAGCATGATATGCACTATTGATGTTACACTTTTCTTTAAAAGGTTCAACTCTTTTTTTGGAAGCATTAGAAAGGATAGCCAGATGAAAACCCATTTCATCTAATTGCCCAAATAAATCAAGGATAGCTTGTTCAGGAGTGGGCATTTCTCTTGCAGCAATAGTATTATCTAAATCAAAAATTAAACATTTTATGCCAGCTTGTTTTAATTTTTGATAATTAATTGCATAAATACTTTTTTGATAAATGTCTGGTCTAAATATATCCATAAAACTTCCCTTTCTTAATTAAGAATATTATATAATTTTTCCCAATATTTAGCAATTAATCTTTTGCATTTGTTAATCCTTTTTAAAAATGTCAGTATAAAATTTTTTTAAAATGTCAGTTTTAATATGCTAGA
>CANRJL010000043.1 GCA_947630935.1 uncultured Bacilli bacterium
ATCCCATTCGACTATAGCATTATTATCACATACAGCATTGTCATATACTAAATTATCAGCATTATTTTTCTTCGGAATGTCATCTAACCAAGTAGTCCCATTATAATAGGCAAAGTAGACATCTGAGTGTCCATAATAATTTACTTTGCCATTTACAAATTCAAAACTTTTATTTACTTGATACATGGCAAATGTCTTGCCTAATAAGTAACATATGGTTCCACTAATTAACATTGTTATAACTACTATTATTTTGGTTCTTTTTCTTTTAGCTAATTTTTGTAATTTCATGGGTCATATCCTACTTTCTTATTTAAGATTGTAACATATGACCCCCCCCCCTATGTCAATAGATTTTGAAGAATTTTCTTCAATTTTATAATTTTTTAAAGTAATTAATTGCTTTTAAAAATATAATATTTTTTCTTTCCTCTTCGTAAGATATGATACTTTCTTGAATTATTTAAAACCAATTTTTCATCTGTTACAATTTCGCCATTTAAACTAATTGCATTATTAGCTAAAAATTCTCTTGCTTCTCTTTTAGATGAAGTAATTTTATTATTTACTAATAAATCAATTAAAATGCTATCTTTTTCATATGTAAATGTTGGAACATCTTTAAAAACTTGTAATATTTCTTCATCAGTTAAATTAGCTACATTACCTGTAAATAAAGCTTCTGATACTTCTTTTGCATGCTCATATTCTTTTTTACCATGTAGAAAAGTTATCACTTCTTCAGCTAATTTTTTTTGAGCAATTCTAAGTTCGGGTTTTTCTTTTTGCATTTTTATTATTTCATCAATCTCAGGTTTTTCTAAGAAAGTAAATCTTTTTAAATAATCTTCCATCATTATATCTTCAAAATTCAACATATATTGATATAATTCATAACTTGAAGTTTTTTCTTTATCAAGCCATAAAGCATTACCGTAAGATTTACCTAACTTCATCCCTTGTGAATCAGTTGTCAAAGGCATACTAAAAGCATAAACTTCTGCATTATTTAATTTTCTTATTAATTCTATTCCTGTCGTTAAATTACCCCATTGGTCAGAACCTCCAAATTGCAAAGTAACACCGTAAGTTTCAAATAATTTTTTAAAATCATAACCTTGAATTAACATGTAAGAAAATTCAGCATAAGAAATACCTATATCTAATTGTCTTTTTACTAAATCTTTATTTAGCATATAATTAACATTAATATATTTACCAACATCTCGTAAAAAATCAATATAATTCATATCTTTAAACCAATCAAAATTATTAACAATTGTTACTTCATCACCAAATAATTTTTTCATTTGTTCTTTAATTTTAATATAATTTTTTTCGATTACTTTTATATCGGCTTTTTCTCTTTCGCCAGTTCCTCTTGGGTCTCCTACTCTACCTGTAGCCCCACCAACTAAAATATAAGGTTTATGTCCGGCTCTTTTTAAACGTTCAACCATTAAAAAAGTTGGAAGTTGCCCAATATGAAGACTTTCAGCAGTTGGGTCAGCTCCAATATAAAAAGATAAACCTCCTTCATTTAATTTATCTTTTAATAAAGGACTAGTTACATCTTTTATTAACCCACGATATTCTAAATCTTCCCATAATGTCATAAACTCACTCTCTTTCTTTTAATTTATCATAAACCTTATATAAATATTGGACATTTTTTTCTAAAAAGTAATAATGGTAAATATAAAATATATCAAAAACAACTAATATTCCAAAAATAATTAAAAAATAATAACTAAGAATTCCTAATATCATAAAAATAATTGTAAATAAGCAAAAAAACAAAGTAACAATTAAATGAATTAATCGTTCATGTTGAAAAAATATAATTTTTGTCTTTAGGTTTTGTAAATCATCTTCCCTAATTTGTTTTTTTTGTAATAATTTTTCTACTTCAATTAGATAATTGGTCAGATACTTGCGCATTTGTTAATAGCCCCTTTTTCTTTTTATAAAAAATATAGGATATAATTGTTAATAAAATAGCTGTTAAAATAAATAACCATAATGTTTTGCTAATTCCATTAATTAAATAATTAATAATTGCTTCAATTCCTGATAATTTACTCATAAAGGCACTTTTCATAACAGTTAGAATAACAATTTCAACTATAATCATTAAAAAGGCATACATTCCAAAAACAAAAGCAAAGTATTTAGACCAACGAATTTTTCTTTTTAATAAATAAATTAAAAGTAATAAAACCATAATAATTCCTAGAAATGTAAGTAAAAATGATGTACTAGTTATTAAAGAAATAAAATCTAAAATATCTTTTAAAGTAATATTATTATAAACAACAATTTTATTTTCATCTATTTTCTGAATTATATCACTAGGTGTCGGAAAATAAGAAATTAATTTGTCACCATATTGGTCAATATATTCATATGCTTTATTTTCATAAGCTTCCAAAAATTCTCTTTCTTCTTTGGGTAAATCTTGCTGAGCAATTGCCAAGTTATCTTTAATTAAAGCCTTTAAATCATCTTTTCTTAAAGGCACTTCCTCTTCTTTACCAAATAAAGCATCAACAGTATTTGAAACATAAATTCCTAAAAAATTTTTAGTTGCCTCAGAATTCATAACTTGTTCTAATAAATTTTGCGGTAACCCAACTTCTACCAATACTTTTTGAGCTTGGTCTAAAATTTCTTGATTATCTTGAAAAGCACTATCAATAAAAACACTTAAATCATTATCTTTAATTGCATCTAAAATAACTTCTTTACTTAAATGTCTTTTTAATAAATAACAACTAGTAAAAAGAACTAAGCAAATAATTGTTACTATGCCTAACAAACTAGCCAAAAAAGTTTTAAATTTATTCATATAAACCACACATCCTTTATTTATGGCGTCCCAGATAGGATTTGAACCTACGACGTTTCGCTTAGGAGGCGAACCCTCTATCCAACTGAGGTACTGGGACAACTGCCATCTATAGTGTACTAAATTTTCTTCAAAAAGACAAGCACACAAAAAGAAAATACAAATGTACTTTCTTTTTTATCATGCAACATCATAATATTGCCGAAGTTTTTCTATACTCTTTTTTTCATAACGTGAAACCATTACTTGGGTCATATTTAATTTTCTCGCTATTTCACCTTGAGTCATATCTTTAAAATAACGATAATCAATAATTTTTTGCTCTTCTGGGTTTAAATTAGTAATGCCGTCATATAATGTAATTTGTTCCTCAAAAGACATCTTTTCGGGCATCGCAATTGTCTCATAATAATTTCTTTCTTCTTCCCCATTCTTATCTAACGAAATAAATTCATTTGTTGCTGTAACAGCTTCATAAATAGTTTTTAAATCTAGCGATAGAAAATCAGCAATTTCTTGATATGTGGCTAGGCGATTTAATTTTTGACTTAAAACACTTTTAACAACTTCAATCTTTTTAGCCAATCGTAAAATGTCTTTACTTACTTTAATTTTTTGATTTTTATAAACACATTCATACATTTCACCAAAAATATAATCATAAGCATATGTTGAAAATTTAGTTACCCCATTTTTTTGATAATTTTTATAAGCCTTTAAAACTCCTATACAGCCAGCTTGAAATAAATCTTCAAATGAAGCATTATAAAACCTAGTTGCAATTTTTTTGATTAATGGAATATTAGCTTTGATAATTTTTTCAGTATCCATCTAAGCCTCCAATTTTTGTAAATTTCTCACTTTAAAATGAAACCCAATTAAACCTTCTTTCATAGACTTTTTCATGTTGCATAACAAAAAATTACCTTTTTGTTTTTTCATTTGTATTTTAATGTTTAGTAAAGCATATTTTCCATCTATATCAATTTTTTTTAATTTACTACAATCACAATACAAACTTTTAATGTTATTTCTTTGCAAATATGGTATTAAATAATGTTCAATTTGATGCGTTTCATGAAAAGACAAATTACCTTCTAAATGTGCATATAAAATATCTCCTTGCTTTTTCAATTGCATAAAAAACATATTATCACCTTGCCTATTTTAATATAGAGTTTTTTTTTAAAACTTTAAACACTTTCGACAAAAAAAGGCAAAAAAAAATTAAGATTTTTCCATAACATCATTAATTTTTTTTATTGCTTCATTAACTGAGTCTTCACTAGGCAACATAACATAACCATATCCTTTTGGAAAAGTATAAGTAAGTTCACTAGAATCAATCCCTGTTAAAACTTGTTTTTCAATTGTCCAAGTTGGCATCTCTTTAATTTGTTTTTGGATAAAAGATGTTATATTAGCTAATTCCAAATTTGTAGCAAAATTACCTTCAATCGCTCCAATAATAGAAGCATAATTAGTTAATATTTTAGCTGATAAACATTGTTTTACCATAGCTTCTATTACTTGTTGTTGATGCTTTGCTCTTCCAACATCACCTTCTCTTAAATTATATCTTTCTCTTGAATAAGCCAATGCTTCTTCCCCATTTAAATGTTGCATTCCTTCTTGAAAATCATAATAAACATAACTTCCATCTTCTTCTTGATAATTAGCAGAAAACGCAAATGGAACTTCAATATCAATTCCCCCAATTGCATCAATAATTTTTGTAAACGAAGTAAAATTAATTTTGACATAATAATTTATAGAATTTGAAAGTAAATCTTCAATAGTTTGAATACTCATATCAATTCCTTTTAACCCTGCATGAGTTAGTTTATCTTTAAGACCTGTTGTTCCATGTAATTGCACATAATAATCTCGAGGAATAGCCGTTAATAAAATTTTATGAGTATTGGGGTTAACTGTAGCAATTATATTTACATCACTTCTTGAAACTTTATTTAAATTACCATAAGTATCAATTCCCGTAATATATATATTAAATGGTATTTTATTAATTTCAACTTCTTTTTTAATATCTTCTTTGACAAAATCAACTGAAAAACTTTTTAAAACTTTAGTATTTTCATTAAAATCATGTTCCATTTCTTGATACAAAAATACTTCATTTTCTTCCATCAAAATAGCATCAACATCATTTGCTAATAAAGAAGTAATTAAAGAAGATGAATTATCTTTTTCTTTTTTATGATAATTAATTTCTTTATCTAAAGTTGTTTGCACTTTCATAACTCCTTTTGTATTTACAAAAGCTAAAGTTTTTGAATTTAAATCTTCTAAAGAATGATACGTTGAATCTTTTAAAGTTATTAAATAATATGTCTGCGTTTCAATATTTAAAAAACTTAAATTATGTAAAAAATTAAAAGTAACTGATTGATAACATATTCCAACTCCAAAAATAAAAACAAAAAAAAGACTATATAAAACTCCAAATTTACGAGTTTTTTGATGACCTAATAAATATAAATCAGCTAAATTTATTAAAACTAATATTAAAATTAACCCTCCTAAATATAAAAAAGGCAAAATATTCAAGCGAATAAACATTCCTAAAAATAAAAGAGATAAAATTAAAAATAACCAAAATAAACTTTTATATAGAACGCTTTTTTTAATTCGTAATTTTTTAACTGTTTTTACCTTTTGCATACGCTCACCTAAACTTATTATAGAAAATAATTTTCAAAAGTTCATTATTTTTTTTAATGAAGTGTCAACTCTTTTTTGAAAATAAATAAATAACCATTACAAAAATTAAAAAAACAAGTAAATAGAATAAAGCATGTCTAATAATTAAGAATATATCGTTTTTATAAACTCTTTTTAACTCATGATATTTAATAACTGCTGGCATATCATTAGTCCATAAAATTTTATCATTTTTATTTCTTTTTTCAAAGTCTGTAACATAAACTTCATCTTGATATATATATACACTGCAAACTCTACTTTTTAATTTTTGTAAAGGGTTAAAATTAATAGGTGGTGTTTGAATTATCTTCTTTTCCCTCGTAAGTGAATCTATATATGAAACAATTAAATAAAAATTTTTTTCTTTACGTCCTTTTTTAAAATTAACTACCATTACTTTATAAGCAAAGTCTTCAATAAACCCTTTTACTTTTAAACCATTTTTCCGTATTCTTTGATATTTTTGTCTTTTTTGCCAAGAAGGTAAGAAAAACTCAAAATAAAAGATTAAACTCCATAAAATATATACTGCTAAAAAAAGATAAATAATATAATTAGCAAAATTAATTTTATGACTAAAAAATAAATAAAGAAAAAAGAAAAAAAAGGCAGTTAACCCTCCAAAAAGAATTAAATTAAGTAAAGAAATTTGTTCTTCTTTATATTTCATAAGTTTATTCATCCTTTCAAGATAACTCCTTTATAATCGATAAAAGTATATAATAGATTACCAAATATTACAATAAATATTAAAAAGAACAAACATTTTATTTACATCTTTATTATGTATTTTTTATATTATTTTTCCCACCTGTAATACTTTTTAAATTTTTATGAAAGAAATCCCAAATATTAGCTTTTTCAATATCTTCTAAAACCGTCACATCTACTTCATCAATTATCTGGCCATTATAAATAACATTAGCTTTACCCACAACTTGTCCTTTTTTAACAGGCGCTTTAATAGTATCAACTTTTACTTCAAAAGAATATCCAGGCTTTTCTTCATTTTTCTTTAATAATTTAACATAATCTTGCATTAAACTTAAAGAAACAGAATCTTTCTTACCAAATTCAACTCTTTTAGTTCCTAATGAAGTATTACTATCGAATGCTTTATAAAGTTCATACGTATTGAAACCATAATTTAGTAAATTTGAAGTATCGCTACTTCTTTCATCACTAGTTGCTTCCCCCATGACAACTGAGATTAGTCGTAAATTATTTTTTTGACCAGTCGCGGTTAAACAATAAAGAGCTGTTTTTGTAAAGCCTGTTTTTAACCCATCCACACCATCATAAAAACGCACTAATTTATTGGTATTTACTAACCAAATGCTTGAACCATCATTTTTCTTTAAATAATCTTCATAAATACTTGTAAATTCTAAAATTTTTTCATGTTTTAACAATTCTTGAGCAATAATAGCCATATCTTTCGCACTTGAAACATGCCCTTCAGCATCTAAACCATGGGGGTTCATAAATTTGGTATTTTTTAGACCTAATTCCTTAGCCCGTTTATTCATCATAGCAACAAAGTTATCGACACTACCTCCTATTTTTTCAGCCATAGCTACCACTGCATCATTACCACTAGCAATAGCAATTCCTTTTAATAATTCTTTTACAGGATAAACTTCACCTGTTTGTAAAAATAACTGACTGCCTCCCATTTTAGAAGCATTCTCGCTAATTGTAATTTTATCATCAAAAGAAAGATTTCCTTTATCAATCTCTTCCATAATTAACAGCATACTCATAATTTTAGTCATACTTGCTGGTGGCAAAGATTCATCTTCATTTTTGGCATATAAAATTGTTTTAGTACTTGCATCCATCAAAATTGCACTTTTAGCTCCCGGAGCCAAATCAATATCAGCATGAACAACCATACTCATAGTAAAAAAGCAAAATATAAAACTTAAAAACTTTTTCATTTACACCCCTCTACTAAAATATTATTATTTTTATTACTAATTATTCTTTAAAGTGCTATAATTAATTAGAGAGAGTGTGTAGGTATGAAAATTAAAAAGAAGAAAAAAATTAGAAAAAATATTTTAATAATTTTTATTCTTGCTATAGCTATTATAGGTAGTAGTTGCTATTATATTTTTTTTAGAAAGGAAAAGATAAATATAAAACAAGAAGAAAATAAAATTTTAGAAAACTACTCAAATGAAGCTCAACAGACAATTAAAGAAAATCATTTAGATGATAAAATCGAAAATTACAACAAAACCATTGAAGCTTTTGCTAAAAGTTCATTATTTAATGAAAAATATTTAGAAGAATATGCCAAAATAACCTTTAGAGAAACCGCTAATTTTGTTGAAGATACCACTAAACTTTTAGAAAAAAATTATAATGCCGATGAAATAAATCAAATTTATGAATATTTAAGTACTACAAATATTCAAAAACTTTTACAAAAAGATTATACTGATTTAAAAGATTTTTATAAAATAGCTAATTTAGATGTTAATCAAATTGCCAATTATAAAAATTATCAAAAAGCCAAAAATATCTCTTTAGAAGATGCAGTTACTCAAGTAAATCTTCATTTAAATGAAGAATTTTACCAAAATGTAGTTACTGTTGCCAATCCTGATGACATCACTGTTTTGGTAAACAAATTTCATGCTCTTCCCGCTGATTATGTTCCAAAAGATTTAGTCAATGTTGGTAATTATTCTTTACAAATGCGCCAAGAAGCAAGTCAAAATTTAGAAAAATTAATAGCTGCTGCCCTTACCGAAAATATTGTTTTAATTCCTTACAGTACATATAGAAGCTACGACTATCAAAAAAAATTATATGAATCATATTTAAAAGTTGACCCAGTCTCTGTAGTAGATACCTATTCTGCACGACCAGGTCATTCAGAACATCAAACTGGTCTAGCTTGTGACATTCGCAGTCAAAGCCTAAATGACCGCTTAACTGATAACGATTATGAATGGATGTTAAATAACTCTTATAAATATGGTTTTATTATTCGCTATCCTAAAGGCAAACAACACATAACTCAATATA
>CANRJL010000044.1 GCA_947630935.1 uncultured Bacilli bacterium
CCCCCCCCTAAGTCAATAGAGAGCAAGAAAAAACACACATTTTTTAACAATTTAATGTGTATTTAAAACATATATTTATTTTTGTATTTTCTTTATTATTTTATATTCTTCTACTAAATCTTCTAAATGATATTGAGCATTAGCACTAGAAGTTGATGGCAAAGCAATATTTTTTATTTTTGTTTGAGGGTAAACATATTTTTGATATAATTCATCAGCTTTTTTGCCAGTTGTTATAATTGCTTTAATTTTAGTTTCTTTAATTAACTTAGATATATTATTTACTTTTACGTTTTTAATTGATGAATCTTTAGAACCATTAATTTGGCATGAAGCTAAAACATCCCATAAAGCTAAATGATGTTTTAAAATAAATTCTTCTTTATTTGTTATTTTTTCTTCATAAATTATTTCTAATATTTTCCAAAAACGATTATGAGGATGCATATAATAAAAGCCCATTTTTCTTGAAACAATACTAGGAATTGTTCCTAATATTAAGATTGTAGAATCTTTATTAAAGACTGGTTTTAATTCATGTTTTACATTCATTTGTCTTTTTTCATAGTTTCTTTTAAAACTGTTGTAAAAGATGTTAAAGAACTTAATTCAGCAGGAATAATAATTTTAGTAGCTTCTCCTTGGGATAATTTGCTTAACGTTTCATAACTTTTTAAACGTAATACTGCTTCATCTGCTCGAGCTTCTTTTAGTAATTTTATTCCATTTGCTTCAGCTTGTTTAATTTTAATTAAAGCTTCTGCTTCTCCCTCTGCACGTTTTATTTTTGCTTCTTTTTCGGCTTCAGCTCTTAAAATAGCGCTTTCTTTTTCACCTTCAGCAATTAAAATAGAACTTTTCTTTTCGCCTTCAGCTTGTAAAATTTTTTCTCTTCGTTCACGTTCAGCTCGCATTTGTTTTTCCATAGCCTCTTCTATATCTTTTGGCGGCAAAATATTTTTTACTTCTACTCTTGTTACTTTAATTCCCCAAGGGTCTGTAGCTTCATCTAAAATACTTCTCATCTTAGAATTAATAACATCTCTACTGGTTAAAGTTTCATCTAACTCTAATTCACCGATAATATTTCTTAAAGTTGTAGCTGTTAAATTTTCTATAGCAGATATAGGATATTCAACTCCATATGTATATAATTTTGGGTCAGTTATTTGAAAATATACAACTGTATCAATTTGCATTGTTACATTATCTTTAGTAATTACTGGTTGAGGTGGAAAATCTTTAACTATTTCTTTTAAGGTTACAATATTACTTACTCGGTCAATAAAAGGAATTTTAAATTGCAAGCCATTTTTCCAGGTTTTGTAATAAGAACCTAACCTTTCTACAACATAAGCTTTTGATTGAGGAACAATTTTTACATTAGGAATTAATATAATGATAATAATAATTAAAATTGCTATTAAAATACCCATTTAAACCACTTCCTTTTTCTTATCTTTTTTGGTATTTTTACTTCTCTTTTTTGGTTCGATTTTCGAAACTATTAATTTTACACCATCAATATTATTTACAAGCACTTCACTATTTACAGCTATTTTACCATCGGCAACTGCACTCCAAAGCTTGCCATCAACTTTTACTTCCCCTATTTTATTTTTAAGAATTTCTTGAGTTACAAGACCAGTCATACCAATTATCCGTTCAATATTTAATTTTTCATTTTTATTTTTTTTCAGTTCTTCTATTAAAGGTTTAGTTAAAATCATAAATAAAAGACCTCCTAAAACAAAAATAGCAAATTGAGTTATAATATCTTCAGTAAAGAAAGATACTATTAAAGATAAAATAGCACTAGCAATAAACCAAATACTTACTAAATTTATGGTCATTGTTTCAATGATAGTTAGTAAAATAATTATTACTAACCAAATTAGCCAATAATTCATTTTTTGTCACTTCCTTCTTAATTTTTTTAAAATTTATTCTATTATAGCACTTTTTATTATAGTTTTTTCAAAGAGTTTTCTTTAATTTTCTTATAAATTCTTGATTACTAGTAATTTTATTATCTAATTCCCATAATTTTTCAATACCACACAGTTGAATATCTTGTTGCATTTTTTGGCGCGCTTCTTTGCCATATATTGCCCCATAACCTATTAAACCATTCATTGATTGAATATTCATTTGATTTGTCCGAATTAAAAATTGAATCATTTGTCCGTCAGGTAATAAAATAGTTGTATCTCTTGATTGATAAAGGTTTGGTTTAGGGTTTTTAATAAAATCATGTTCATAAATTTGAACTACTTGAAATAATTCATGAATTAATTTTAAAGCTTCATAACATTCTTTTTTAGTTTTAACAATAATTTTGAAAGAAAATAAGTCAGGAATTTGTTTAATATTAGGTTCTATACTAATTCTTTTATAAATTCCATATATATTTTTTTCTTCATATTGTAACTGAGCGATGATATTTTTTTCTTTCAATTTTTGGTAAACATATTCAATAATTTCCACAAATTTTCTTTTTTGTTTTAAATTATCTCTTTCTTCTTTAATTGTATTATAAATATCAGGTTTTAAATATTTTAAACTTAAATCTTCTAAATCATGTTCTAAGCTGTAAGCTCCAAGACGATACGCAAAGGGAGCATATATTTCGAGTGTTTCTAACGATTTTTCTTGTTGTTTACTAGGACTTAAATAGTTTAAAGTTGTCATATTATGATAACGGTCAGCAAGTTTTATGGAAATTACTCGCATATCTTTTTTAAAATATTCAATTAATTTTCTGATAGTTGCATCTTGTTGTTCTTCTTTTGTTTTAAATAATTTTTGAGGAAGTTTAGAAACACCATCTACTAAAAAAGCAACATCACTATTAAATATTTTTTCTAATTCAACTGCTGTTATAGGAGTGTCTTCTATGATATCATGCATTAAGCCTGCTTTTAAAGTATCAGCATCTACAATAAAATCACCTAAAATTAAAGCTACTGATAAAGGATGAATTATGTAAGGCTCACCACTTTTTCTTTTTTGATTTTGATGCATTTTAAAAGCAAAATCATAAGCATTTTTTATTTCTTTTTGTTCTTGAATTGTATAATGACCTAATAGTTTTAGAAACTTTTTTTCTAAATTAGTTAACTCCTCCATAAACCCTCCTACTAAAATATTTAATTATTTACTAATTCTTTTAAATAAATATACTTTATTATTTTTTTGAATTACAATTTCATAATAAGATGCCCGAACTATTTTTCCTTGATAATAAGTTTTATTGTTTGTTTCTAAATGATGAATAGGAATATTTTGGGTATCTGTTAGTTTATCTATTGTTCCAAAATCAGAATAACTATCGCCTTGAATTACCACATCATTTTTAGCTAAACCAAACAAAGCTGTTTCAAATTTTACTAAAATTGAAGTGTCGGCATCATTACTTTCTAGGGAGGCATCTTTTATTTTAATATAAGAATTACTATTTTGTGGTTCTTGTTCTACTATTTCTTCTTGAGGTTCTTCTACTTGTTCTTTAGCAATATTTTTTTTATAAAATAAGAAAGAAGCAACAAAAACTATTCCAATAAAAAGAACAAAAACAATAATTGAAATTTTTTTTTGCATAATATCATCCTTTTCTTTTTTTAGTATATCAAAAATTTTAGAAAAGAAAAAGCTTTTACTTTAGTGTAATCTTAATATACAAACACACTCAATATGTTTAGTATAAGCAAACATATCAAAAGCTTGAAATGCTTCAATTGTATATTTTTCTTTTAAAAAAGTAATATCTCTAACTAATGTTTCTAAATTACATGATATATAAAATATAGTAGGTATTTCTTTTTTTAATAAAAATAAAATTGTTTTTTTATCTAAGCCACTTCTAGGAGGGTCTATAATTACTTTAGTAAAAGAAAAAGCTATTTTATCTATTTTATCTTCTACTTTTCCTAAAAGAAATGTAACATTTTCTAAATTATTTAATTGTTTATTTTTTAAAGCATCAATTATAGCATTTTGAATAACTTCAATACCTAAAACTTTTTTAACATATTTAGCCATTTTAAGACTAAAGAAACCAACTCCACAATATAAATCTAAAACTATATCATTTTTATTTAAGTATTTTAAAAGATAATTCATTATTTTATTACTAATATCATTATTTATTTGAAAAAAAGCATTATAACTTATTTTATATAAAACATTATTTTTTTGTTCATATAAATATGGTTTGCCATATAAAAGTTGCTTATTTTTTATTATTCCGACTATTTTATGTTTTTTCATTAATGTTTCAGCTATTTTTATTTGTTCTTGGGTATCAATAATTAATAAAATTTCTTCTTTTTCATTACATCTAATTGTTAAACTTCCTTCTTTAAATGAAAATAATGAAAAATCATGCATAATATTTTGCAGACATTTTTTAGCTAAAAGGCAATTATCTATTGAAATAAAATGATGTGTTTTTTCTTCATAAAAACCTATTTTATAATTTTCAACTTTAAGACTTATTTTATTGCGATATTCTAAAGATGGTTCTGATTTAATTATTTGAAAATTAGGAAGTTCGATATTTTGATGCTGAAACTGATTTTGAATAATTTCTTTTTTTAATTTTAAGGAATAAGCATAATTACAGATATCATAAGTGCAACCACCACATTTATTAGAATATGGACAATATGAAAGCTGGCGATGAGGACTTGCTGTAATAATTTGTGAAGAATCTAATACTTTATATTTTTTCTTTTCACTAATTACAGTGGCTATTACCGTTTCATTTGGTAAAGCTTTTTTAACAAAACAAACTTGGCCATTATCATGAGCAATGCCTCTTCCAAAGGCATCAATAGTCTCTATTTTAAGTTGCATATTCTTCCTCCTTAATAGCATTATTATAAGCAAAATTAATTTTTTTGGCAATGTTGGTTTAATTCAAATATTTTTGGTTCATACTACAAATGGTGAATAAAATGAAAAACCCTTTTGTTAAAAGAATTCAAGATGAGTTTAAGGAAAATAATGATTTAATTATTAAACAAATTAAAATTACAGCATTAAAAACTATTTATGTTATATATTTAGAAAGTGTAACCGGTTCTGATAAAGTTAATGATTATATTTTAAAAAATTTAGCTTTTTTAACAGCGCTTAAAAAGAAAAGATTAATTGATTTACAAAGCTTAATTCCATCGCCTCATACTGTTTTTATTAAAAATGCAGATGAAATTGAATTTTATATTACAAATGGTTTTACGATTGTTATTTTAGGTAATGAAATTTTAGCTTTTGAAACTAAAGCAGATATTAATCGTTCAGTAGAAAAACCAACAACTGAACAAGCAATTAATGGACCAAAAGATTCTTTTACCGAAAATATTCAAATTAATTTAGGATTAGTTAAAAGAAGAATTAAAAGTCATACTTTAAAATCTATTTCTTATGTTATTGGTAGAAAAACAACAACGATGATTAATTTATTATATTTTGAAGATATTGCAGAAACTAAAAATATTCAACAAGTTCAAGATGTTTTAAATAAAATTGATATTGATGGCATTACTGATTCGGGAATGATTGCCGAATATTTTCAATTAGAAAGTAAATCAAATTTTCCAACTGTTTATAAAACAGAAAGACCCGATTTAGTAGCAACTGCTTTACTAGAAGGAAAAATTGCTTTATTAGTTGATACATCACCTTTTGCGCTTATTTTACCAGCTTTTTTTGGCGATTTTATTAACCCACCTACTGATAATTACAATATTCCCAAAAACATTAATTTTTTAAAAATATTAAGATTTGCTTGTTTTTTTATTACAATGATGATTCCTGCGATTTATATTGCTTTATTAAATTTCAATCCCGAAGCAATACCGACCTCTTTATTAGTTAATTTTGCTATGCAAAGAAGTGAAGTTCCTTTTCCAACAATTGTGGAAGCTACATTAATGTTAATTGTTTGTGAAATATTACGTGAAAGTGATTATCGCTTTCCTAATTCATATGGTAGTTCAATTTCAATTTTAGGAGCTTTAATTATTGGTGAAGCTGCAGTATCTGCAGGAATTGTCTCACCAATAATGATTATTATTATTGCTTTTACTTTTATTACTAGTCTAATATTTACTGACCAAGAAATTAGTAATGCAATTAGAAAATGGCGTTTTATTTTTCTTATTTTAGCTACTTTATTTGGCCTTTATGGAATAGTTATTGCTTTTATTTATTTTTTAATTCATATTACAGAAGTTACTTCTTTAAAAAACCCTTATTTCTTCCCTATTGCCCCTTATGAAAAAACTTATTTACATAAATATTTATTAAAAATTAAAATTAATCAAGAAATAAAAAGAAGTCCTCTTCTTACTCAAAAAAATAAAATTAAACAAGATAGGAGAAATAACCAATGAAACTAAAAATAATTTTTTTAATTATTAGTTTATTTTTATTTACAGGATGTTTTGATTATCAAGAATTAAATGACCGAGCAATTATAGTTGGCTTAGGAATTGATTATGAAAATGAAGAATTTGTTGTTAATTTTGAAGTCTTAAATAGTCAAAAAGCTGGTTCAGAACAAAGTGGTTCTAATAAAAGTTACTTAGTAGAAGGAAAAGATAAAACATTTGTAATGGCTTACCAAAACGCTTTGAATAGTATTAATAAAGATGCTTATTTAGCTCATTTAAAGGCAGTTGTTTTTAGTGAAGAAATTGCCAAAGACCATTTAGATAACGTCGTCGATTATTTAATTCGAGACCCCAATACCCGAAATGTTTTTTATCCAGTCATTGCTCAAAATGTCTTAGCTAAGGATATTTTAGGAGCAACAACTGAAGATACACCAGTAGTTTCAAAAGCAATTGAGGGTCTTATAGAATATAATAATTTTAAAGAAAGCACTACAGTCAAGATGAATTTTGAAAATTTTTTAGAATCTTTATTTAGTAATCATAGTGATGCTTATTTAAATATAGTAACATTAAGTGATAATAAACGAATTAAAACAAACGGTCTAGCAATTTTTAATAAACATAATTTAGCTCAAATGTTAACAGAAGATGAATCTGCGACTTTACAATTGCTTAAAAATAAAAGTTCTAATTATTATGTGAAACTACCTTGTCCTAAAGATTTAAATAAACATTTAACTATTAACTTATATGATAATACTAATACTAAATTAAATGTAGATGAAGAAAAGATTATTATTGATGCAAACTATTCGGCAAATATTATGGACGATGAATGTGAATATAACTTTAAAGATGTTAAAGTCTATGAAGATTTAGAAAAAAAATTTGCCACAAAACTGCAAGAAGATTTACCAAGAACAGTTAAATATTTTATGCATCTGCATAGTGATGTTTTAGGAATAGAAAAACAATATTATAACAAAACCAAAAAAACTTTAGATAATTGGTATTTATTACCAGTTCAAAGTAATATTAAAGTTACTATAAATAAAAATGGAGTTATATTTGGGGTGAAAAACGAATGATAAAACGTGCGACATTTTCTTATGTTTATTTTTTAACTAGGGTATTTTTTATTGGGTTTGGTTTTTCTTTCTTATTTAATATTGCTAATAAAGATGCTTGGCTTAGTTTTCTAATTGGGCATATTGGTTCCTTAGGAATTGTTTATTTAATTGCTCAAATTAAAAAAAGATACACTAAAAAATCATTTTTAACTGAAAAAGGCCATTTTTTCTTAAAATTGTTAGTTGTTATTTTTGCTACTTTAGTAGCAATAGAAATTTTATTTATTTTTCAAACTCTAGCTTCTAATTTCTTTTTAGTAAAATCACCAGCTTGGTTTATTTTATTACCAGCTTTATTTTTAGTATTTCGTATTTGTAAAAATAGTTGGACAACTATTGGACGAGTTGGTAGTATCCTCATGTATATTTCATTATTTATGGTTATTATTGCTTTATTTACTTTAGTTGGATATTGCCATAGCGATAATTATTTACCAATATGGGTTACAGATTTACCCCATATTTTACAAGGCGCAATTTATTACATGGCTTATAGCTGTTCCCCTTTAATTTTTATGATATTTATTCCCGAAACAGATAATAGTTTGCCAAAATATTATTTCATAGCAAACTTAACTATAATAATTATGGGCGTATTAATTATTGGAATTTTAGGGCCAGATTTAATTAATATTTATCGTTATCCAGAATATATGGTTTTAAAAGTTATTAAAATTTTAAATTTCATTGAAAAAGTGGAAAACATTTTTGGAATTGCTACCTTATTTGATTTATTTATGGTTTTAACTATCAGTATGAATACAGCTAAAGAAAAATTACCTAAAAAACGCAAAAATATTTGGTTTAGTTTGCTACTTTTATTTGTCTTTAGTTGTTCCTTATTTTTAGGAATTCATTATGATTTTGCTTTACAATTTTATTATTATTTACCAGTGTTATTAATAGGTTTCATGATTACAATATTATTAGGAATTATTTTAGCAATGAAAAAAAGGACAAAAATCTAAATTAATTCACTAAAGCGCTTATACGTGGACAGTTTTTAATTTAAAAGAAAAAGGATAACTTTATATCGTTATCTCTTTTGTTTCTCAAAATTGA
>CANRJL010000045.1 GCA_947630935.1 uncultured Bacilli bacterium
GTTGTTTACGTCTATTTTTTTTTGCAATAAAAAGAAGCGATGAATTTTACTTCATCACCCCTTAATGTTTAAGAACCTTTAAAAAAGCCTTAATTATCTTGTTTGCCAAATAATTGGAGCAATTCCAAAAAAATATTAATAAAGTCTAAATATAATTCTAAAGCTCCATAAATTGCTAAATTATCTTCTGCTAAAGCATTTAAAGAGGCATATTCTTTAATTTTTTTAACATCATAAGCCGTAAAACCTATAAATATTAAAAGAATTGCAATTGATAAAATTAAATCGAACGAAGAACTGTTTAAAAATAAATTAACAATTACACATATAATAACTCCTATTAAAGCCATCAACAAAAAATTTCCAAGTTTTGTTAAATCTTTTTGAGTTACTGAACCTAAAACTGCAAATATTCCAAAGATAACAGCTGCAATTAAAAAGACAAACATAACTGATTCCATTTCATAAGTAATAAATACCGTTGAAAAAGTAAGACCACTAACAAAAGAATATAGCAAAAAAGCAATCTTAGCTGTTACTGGCTGCATCTTCCGTATTCTTGTTGATAAAAAAATAACTAAAACAAATTCGGCAATAATTATTCCAAAAAACCAACCAGTTCCAAAAATAGTTGCCAACATCTGTTCTTGAGTAGAAACAAAATAACCAGTTAAAAATGTCACAAAAAGTCCTACAAACATCCACCCAAATACTTTAGGCATAATTTTATTTTCCATCAAAATCCTCCTCTATAAATTGTATTATAACACAAATTATTTAAAATAAAAATTGCCAATAATTTAAACATTAAAACGAAAATAAGCAATATCACCATCTTGCATAATATAATCTTTACCTTCTAAATATAATTTTCCAGCTTCTTGAACTTTTTTTTCATCTTTATAATCTGCTAAATCTTGAAATTTCATAATTTCAGCTTTAATAAAACCTCTTTCAAAATCAGAATGAATAAGACCAGCACACTTTTTAGCAACCATTCCTTTAGGAAAAGTCCAAGCTCGACATTCATCTTTTCCTACAGTAAAAAAAGTCTGTAAACCAAGTAAGTCATAAGTAGCAAAAATAAGTTTATCTAACCCACTATTAGCTATTCCTATTTCCTTTAGAAAATTTTCTTTATCTTCACTTTCTAACTCAGCTAATTCGCTTTCCAATTTAGCACTCATAACAATTACCCCAGCATTTTCTTGACCTGCATAAGCAGCTACCTTTTTAGTATATTCATTCTCACCAACTACAGCATCTTCTTCATTCACATTAGCTACATAAATAATTGGTTTAGCTGTTATAAATTGAAAATTTTTTAATAATACTTTTTCTTCTTCAGTAAAATCAGCTATTTGCCTAATAAAAATATTCTTTTCTAAAGCATTCTTACATTTTTCCAAGGTTCTTAATTCCACCAAAACATCTTTATCTTTACTTGTCATTGCTTTTTTTTCAATTTTGCTTATTCTATTTAAAACAATTTCTAAATCAGCAAGCGCTAATTCTACATTAATAATTTCAATATCATTAATTGGGTTAATTTCTCCTGCCACATGAATAATATTATCATCTTTAAAACATCGTACAACCTCAACTATCGCATCAACTTCTCTAATATGAGAAAGAAACTTGTTACCAAGACCTTCTCCTTGACTTGCCCCTTTTACTAACCCCGCAATATCAGTAAATTCAAAAGTTGTTGGTACAGTATTTTTAGGTAAATACATTGCTTCTAAAAATTCTAATCGTGAATCTGGTACAGTAACTACCCCAACATTTGGTTCAATTGTTGCAAAAGGATAATTAGCTGCTAAAATATGTTTTTTAGTAATTGCATTAAACAAAGTCGATTTTCCTACATTAGGTAAACCAACAATTCCTGCCTTTAAAGCCATAACAAAACCTCCCAAAACTATAAAATTATGTCACCATTTATTCCTAAAGGGAAACCAATAATATACCATAAAATTAATAAGCCTAATAACACAACAAAAGTTAAAGCACTATAAGGTATTTGATAACGAATTGCTTCAACAAAGCCAACTGCATTATCTTTATCATTATAATCGTTTAACATTGCCAAATAAATAACAAAATAAGCCATCAATGGTGTAATACCCATCATACTACTTTCACCAAAACGGAATATAACTTGCGTAAATTCTGGACTAATTCCAGCATTCATAATTACTGGGACAACAACAGGAGCTAATATTGACCATTTAGTAACAGAAGTAGGCACAACCAAAGTAACCAAAGCACTAAAAACAAACAATGTTATAACTAAAGGAATACCTTGAAAATTTAAATCACCCATCAAATTAGCAATACCAGCTACAATAATCGAGCCAATATTTGTTTCTTTAAACAAACTAATTAATAATGAAGCAAAGAAAATAAGCACTAATGTTTTTCCTGTTCCATCTAAAGAATGCCCTAACGTATCTACAAAATCACGATGATTTTTAATAGTCCTGGCACCAATGCCATAAAATAAACCTAATATAACAAAGAAAATAGTAACAACAAAAACAAAACCATTTGAAAAGAAAGAATTATAACTAAATAATTTATCAATATAAAAACCTTGCGTATTATCTAATAAAGCCCCCGAAAAAGGTAAACCCGGAATGACATTATATAAAAATATCAAAAAATATAATATAACTGCCCCAAAAGCAAAAATAAGTCCCCGAATTTCTTTTCTTGTAATTAATTTTTCTTCTTTATCTTCTTCTTTTAAAGTATATTTTCCTAATTTATTAGCAACATATTTTTCAGTAATCCACGTAATACCTAATGAAATTAAAACAACTGCCACACTCATAATAAAAATAGAACTTATTGTTGCCAAACGATAAGAAGCATCAATAACTCGCGCCGCCAAAAGAGTTTCTGTTAATAATGAAGAATCTACACTGGTAAAGACAATAGATAACCCACTTCCACAAGTAAGCCCAGCAAAAGAAGCAATCAAACCTAACTTAGGATTTCTTTTTCCATATTTAAAAATTAAAGCACTTAAAGGTAACATTACAATATAAGATAAATCTCCCATTAAACTAGAAATTACACTTGCCAAAACAACTAAAAAAGTAACTGTATTCCGTTTCATTTTCTTAGTAATTAAAGCAACTACAGTTTTCAAAAAACCACTTTTTTCCATCACACCGAAACCAATTAAGATAATAATATAACTACTTAAAGGAGCAAAATTCATAAAATTAGAAACAGTCGTACTAAATATTGTCCGAATTCCTGTTAAATTAAAAAGAGATTTAACATTTAAAACATCTTGTGAATACTCCAAAGTCGTTGTATTAATTTTATAAGTAATAGAACCAATGCCTAATAAAGACAAAAAACCACTCAAAACAATAATAAAAGCAACTAACATCAAATAAGTCATTATAGGATGCAAAGTCAATTTTTCTTTAATTTTTTGTTTCATTTTTTTCACCTATCACTTTTTTTAATTTTTTTTCAAATTCTAAACGATCCATCATAATCTCTCTTTGGCAATTGATACATCGTAATTTAATATCTACTCCCATTCTTATAATAAGCCAATCATTACTTTTACAAGCATGGGGCTTTTTCATCATAACATGATCCATTAAATTATACAATTTTTTTTCCATTATGCACCTCAATTTGATTATAAGGAATCTTAATATTTTCTTGTTCATAAAATTCTTTAACAATTTTCAAAACTCTTCGCTTAATATCCCAACGCTCAGTTTGTTTACAATAAATTATAAAAGAATATGTAATACTAGAATCATTATAAGATTCTATTCCTAAATATTTACTATCTGAATACACATTTGGAATCTTTTTAGCTTGTTCAATAACTTGCTTTAAAACTTTTTCAACCTTTTCACAATCTTCTTCATAACCTGTAGGCACTTCAATTTTAACACCAGCTTTTTCTTGACTAAGATTTATAACAGAAGAAACATTATGATTGGCAATTACTAAAACTTCTCCCGCTATATTTTTTATTTTTGTACTTTTTAAACTAAGTTCAATAACTTCTCCTGTAAATCCATTAATTGTTATAATATCCCCAATAACATAATAATTATCAGTAATAATTGCTATTCCACTAATAAAATCTTGCGCAGTTTCTTGTAATGCTAAGCCAAGAACAACTCCAGCTATTCCTAAAGAAGCTATAAAACTTCTCGTATCTACTCCATATATATCTAAAATAAGAATTAACACAATAGCAAAGATAAAAAACTTTATAACATTTGCTGTTAAATCAACAATAGTTGTTCTTCTTTTTTGTTCATAAGAACTTTTGCCATGATTAAACATTTTCTTTATTATTAACCGAATAGCTCGATATAAAAGAAGACCTACCACAATAATTATAATAGGTCCGATAACTTTTTTTTGAAATAAAAAATCAAATAATTTCATTAAACTCCCTCAATTCTAATTCCCAAAGTTTCTAAAATCACTTCTAAATCTTTTTCATTCACATAAGGAATTTCTATTTTTTTAGCTGTAATTTTTACTTTAGCCCCTAATTTTTCTCGAAGCAATTTCTCATAGATAGAATTACGAATATTTTTAGAAGAATCTCTTTCCTGTTTTTGCTTTTTTGGTAAATCTTGTTCATTAATTATGTTTTCTAATACTCTTACACTCATTCCATCTTTAACTATCACATGAGCCAATTCAATAATTTTTTCTTCATCATCAATTTTACTTAAAGCTCGAGCATGTCCCATACTAATTTGTTTTTCTTCCACATATTTTTTTACTTCATCAGGTAAACTTAACAAACCTAACAAATTAGTAACATAACTGCGGCTTTTACCAAATTTTTTCGCAAATTCTTCTTGAGTAAGATTTCCAAATTTTATAATATTTTGATAAGCAACCGCTTCTTCAATTGGATTTAAATCTTCTCTCTGAATATTTTCTAAAAGAGCAACTTCCATCATTTCTTGGTCAGTAAAATCTTTAACAACCGCAGGAATAGTTTGTATCCCAGCTAATTTAGCTGCTTTAACACGCCGTTCACCCGCTACTAATTCATAACCTTTAATACTCTTTTTTACAATTATAGGTTCGATAATCCCATGTTCTTTTATAGATTGGGCCATTTCATTTAAAGATTCATCATTAAAAGTTTTACGAGGTTGATAAGGATTACTGCGAATATCTGATAACAATATCTCTTTAATTTCCGAACTTTTAGCTGTTTCAACTATTTCTTTAGTATAATCTTCAAAATTAATCACTTCATTTGAAAATAATTGTTCCAATCCTTTCCCTAAAGCTTTTCTTTTAGTCTCCATTTCTACTAATCACTTCCTTTGCTAAATTCTCATAAGCAAGTGTAGCTCTTGACGTAGGATCATAATAACAAATTGGCTTACCATGGGAAGGAGCTTCTACTAAACGAACTAATCTTGGAATAATAGTATTAAATACTTTCGATTTAAAATACTTCCGAACTTCTTCAATAATTTCTAAACCAATATTAGTCCTACCATCCAACATTGTTAATAAAACCCCTTCAATTCTAAGCTCTGGATTCATTTTATTTTGTACCAAAATTACTGAATTTAATAACTGACCTATTCCCTCTAATGCATAATACTCACATTGTACAGGAATAATAACAGAATTACTAGCAACCAAAGCATTCATTGTTGATATTCCTAAAGAAGGCTGACAATCAATAATAATATAATCATACGTATCTTTAATTTCTTCAATACTTTCTTTTAATTGTTCATTTTGCTTAAAAGAATTATCTTCTAACATTTTTTTTACAAATTCCACATCTACTCCTGCCAAATTTATAGTTGCAGGAATAATAGATAAATTTTTAAATTTTGTCTTAATAATTGCCTCTTTTATTTTACAAGAATTAGTTATAACATCATAAATATCTTTTTCAAAATCATTAGTATTTAACCCTAAACCATTTGAAGCATTACCTTGAGGGTCTAAATCAATTAAAAGGGTTTTTTTTCCTTCTTTTCCTAAAGCAGCCGCCAGATTAATACTTGTTGTTGTTTTTCCTACTCCACCTTTTTGATTTACTATTGATATAACTTTTGCCATTTTACCACACCTTTTTGTTTATCTATTACTTACTCATTTTAACACAAACAAATCATTTTGTCTTTAGCAAATTAGGAATAATTTAAAAAATATACCATAGCTCCCCAAAATAAAAGAAAAACTTAAAATTAATAAAGTTCATTACATTCGCCACTTTGAGGGCGATAAAAACAATGATTTTTATATTTTCCCGCCAAAGGCTGCGAATACCATGTATTTTGACAAGAAGTTCCTGAACGTGGAGCATAAAACCATAAAGCATGAGTAGCCGGATAATAATATTCACCATTTAAAATTCTTTTCGCTAAATTTTTCTCTAAAGTAGTAGGACTAGCTTGAAAAAGAGAACTATCTGTTCCAACAAATTGATTAGGCTGATAAATAACATCAGTTAAAGTATTAACATTTTTAAAAGTATAACAATGAACTAAAACACGATTTACCACGACATTTCCAACCATAAGCATTCCTAAATCTCCTTCAGCCAAAGCTTCAGCTCGCATAATTCTAGCTAACAAATCCGCCTCTTTAGTTGTATAACTAATTATCATAAAATATCAGCATTCCTTTCATTTATTAAATAGATTAAAAAATATTTATAAAATACAATTAATTTTTATTTTTCAAATTAATCACCTATTTTAGTTTATGAAAAAAAAGAAAAAAGAAACTAATTTCTTTTTAAAGATAAAGCTTCTTCTTCCACAAACAAATCAATATTTTTATTTAAATAAATCATAATTTTTACAATCACTTGGTCATAACTTAACTTCTTTTCCCCTATAATTCTAAGCCATAATTGAGTATGACGATACTGCTTTAATAAAGGCAAAATAGCATTTTGAAGCTTTTCAGAATCATATTTTTGAAAATCTTTTTCCATCGGATTAATCTGAGCCGCTAAAAAATAACCTAAATAATATGTATACTCATTCATTTTTAACCCCAGTTTATTTAAAAAAGTTAATACTTCAATATAGGGAATAAATTTATGCTGAGTTCGTTCTTCTAAATATTTTCGTAAAGCTTCTCCAGAATTTTTTGGATAAACACTATTAGGAGTTAAATTACGATAATTAATAATATATTTAATAAGTGATGGATCATTATATATATTTAAAAGTAAAATAAGTTCATCTTCATCTTTTAAGGGATTAGACCCACCTAATAAAGGTTTTAAATCTAATTCTTTTTGAACTGTTTTTTTTAATAATTGAGAAGATTCTTTAATTTTTTCATCTCTTGATTGTGTCATAACTTCATTCCTCCTAGACTAATTATTATCAAATATTATTCACCTTGACTTATCTAGTTTCTATTATAAGAGACTTTCAAAGTGTTTTTTACATTATATTTTTCTTTTTAATAAATAATACTATTTTTTTCTTGTAAGAGCTTTATTAAAATCTTTTTGCAAAGATTCATCCATAGCAACTGGAGTAAAATATGCATAAAGATACTGTGAAAATATTTCGGTAGCTAAATCTTTAGATACATAACCAGCTCCATAAATATTATGATTGCTATCTTCTTTTTTTGTAATTCCCATTGGAATTTTTCCTTCAATAGGCAAACATTCAATATAATAATTTCCATTGCCCATAGAATACGCCATAAAATATGGATATATTCCAACATCAGAATAGTCCCAATTCATAATCTCTTTAGCAACGTCTAAACTTGAAAGATTAGTAAAATAAAATTGCTCAACAGCCCCATTATCATCCAAATCACAAGCCAAACCTATTTTGTCTTGATAGCGAATTCCAAAATCACCCCCATTTTTACTAATAATTAAATTATTTAAAGAAATAAATTTACCACTAGTTATCGATTCATCCTCTATTTTTTCTAAAGTAACTTCATTATCACAACAAAAACGTTGAGTATCACGGCACCCTGTTAATGTAGAAAGAGAAAGAGCCAGACCTAAAGCACATAGCATATTTTTCTTTTTGAAATTTCGGCGCATAACAAAACATCCCCCTTTAAATTAGAAAATATTATCTATCAAAAAAGCCATTTTGTCAATACTATTTTTAATTTCATAAAATAAAATTGAAAGTTCCCGCTTTTTTTAATATGGGAAGTAAGTTGTTGAAAAAAGTTGAAATAAAATAAAT
>CANRJL010000046.1 GCA_947630935.1 uncultured Bacilli bacterium
TGGGCGTTTACGGACTCGAACCGCAGACCCTCTGCTTGTAAGGCAGATGCTCTAACCAACTGAGCTAAACGCCCATTTCTTGTTGACACTATAAATAATATCAAAGGAAAGTACTAATGTCAACAAAAATTTTAGATTACTTTACTCTAATTTTATGCAAAAAATTGCTCATACCACACTAAAAAACAATAAATATTATAAATTTTTCGACCATGATTAGCAATACCATGATAATGTTGCTCCAAAATTTTATTAATAAAACAAACATCAAAAAAATCTTTCACATAATTTTTAGTAAATAATTCTTTAACACGTAAATAATATTTTTCCTCCAAAAGCCATTTTGAAAATGGTACAGGAAAACCGCATTTTCGTCTAATTGCCCAATTTAAAGGCATTTTTTCTTTTGCAATTTCCCGAAAAATATATTTTGTTGTCTTTTTATGAATAAGAAAAGAATTAGGAAGCGTCTTACTATATGAAAACAATACAGTATCCAATAAAGGTGTTCTTAACTCTACTCCATTTGCCATACTCATCTTATCAGCTTTTAACAAAATATCTTGGGGCAACCAAAAATATAAATCTAAAAACATTTTTTTAGTTACTTCATTTTCTTTTTCAACCATTTTATAATAAGGATTTAATATATCTGAAATTTTTTCATTATTTCGTAACTTCTTAGCTAAAAGTAAATTTGCTTCTTCACTTTCCATAAAACTACCATGTCCTGTATACCGTTCATTAAAAGGTAAACCATATTTAATAAGCGTATTTCTTCCGGGAAAATGCGGCAATTTTTTACACAACAATCGTATTGATTTACGAATAAACAAAGGAACTTTCAAATAAATCTTTAATATTAATGGGTCATAATACTCATTATAACCACCAAACAATTCATCAGCTCCTTCCCCTGATAAAACTACTGATACTTCTTTTTTTGTTAATTGCGATAAAAAATAAAGGGGCACTGCCGAAAGATTAGCATGTGGTTCATCTGCATGATACATAACTGTTGGTAAGATATCAAAAAAATCATCCGGACTTATTTCTTTTCTATAATTACGTATATGTAAAGAATTTGAAAATTCTTTTGCATAAGTTGTTTCATCAAAACCATCATTTGCAAAACCAACGGAAAATGTTTTATTTGGTTTTGCAACACTTACAACATAAGAACTATCCACTCCTCCTGATAAATAAGAACCAACTTCCACATCACTAGCAACTTTATGAACATAAACACAATTTTCTAAAATATTTTGCAATTCTTTTTTACAAGTAAAAAAAGATTTTCTTTTTCGGGCAAATTCATAAGAATAATATGCAAAAATTTGTAACTTCCCATCTTTATAAATAAAATAATGCCCCGGCAATAATTTATAAACATTTTTAAAAAAAGTTTCTTCTTTAACAGAACTTTGAAAAACTAAATACATTTTTAAAGCATCTAAATTTATTTCTTTAACAAAATTAGGATGCTCTAACATTGCCTTTATTTCGGAAGCAAAAATAAACAAGCCTTGATAATTCATATAATAAAAAGGTTTCATACCAAATTGATCTCTCGCTCCAAATAAAACATGTTCTTTTTTATCATAAATTACAAAAGCAAACATTCCTCGTAACTTATTACAAACTTCTTCCTTCCATTTTATATAACTATATAGCAAAACTTCACTATCACTTTTAGTCTGCAAAACAACCCCATCTTTTTCTAATATTTCTTTTAATTCTAAATAATTATATATCTCACCATTAAAAACTAAAACATAGCGCCCACTTTTATCAATCATTGGTTGGCATCCCCCATCAATATCTAATATAGATAAACGCCGATGACCTAATGCTCCAAAATTATCAACAAAATATCCTTCCCCATCGGGACCACGATGAACAATTTTACTATTCATTGCCCGAATAATCTTTTCTTTCTTTAATCGTGTTGTTTTATCTACAAAACCAACAAATCCACACATAAAAACAATCCCTTTCTTTATTCTTTTAATTATGATACCCAATAAGCATTTTTATAATCTTTTTTATAATGCCATAACCGTCTTTTTAAAAGAAAAAAACGTTTTAAATTTTTATCTAACTTACACTCCATCGGACTTATCCGAAATTTCCACATTGCTAAAGCTTTCTTCTTAAAAGCCGAATTCTGTACATATTTTTTAACAATTGATTTTGGAACAAAAGACAGCAAAACCTGATTATTTAAATAAAGCATGGGCAAATTTTTCTTTAAAATCAAATCATCTGTCATTATAGAAATTAAATTCGCACCTAACTTCGAAATATAATAACTACTTCTTCCTTGTCTAGCATTAATTTCTAATACCTTAAAAGTATTTGAACGAGCATCATATTTCATATCAATTTCTGCAAAACCCGTATATTTAATAGCTTCCATAAAAGAAATAATTGCACATTTCATATCATAAATCGGAGCATTTGGAAACGTCGTAAAACCATTAATCAAAGTAGCTGCATTTCCAACCATACTAAAAGTTCTTTCTTGCAGACCTATCTGAGCAAAACTAATAACTTTTACTTTAAAATTTCTATCAACATAAACAACACTATCAAAAAGATGCGAATCATCTCCTGGAATATATTCCTGTAAAATTAATTTACCTTTATATCCTGCTTGTTTAATTTTTAAAATTGTTGCATTTAATTCCTCCATATTTTCTATCTTATATATTTTATGTTTTCCTAAAAACTGCAAATGATTGTATGAAATAACATCAGCGGGTTTTAAAATACACGGAAAATCTAAAATAGGCAAACATTCATCTTCTAATAAATTAAAATAATAAGTTTCTGGAAAACTTAAATAAAAATTTTGATAAGTTTTATAAAACAATTCTTTATCTATTAAAGTTTTCAATAATTGCCAATTTTGTTTACAATAATATAAGTTATCTTCTAACAACAATTTATTTTTAGCAATTAATTCACTATAAGTTTCATTGGTACTTACCAACAAAATTTTATCTTTCAAAAAACTACGTGCATAGTTATTTATCGTTTTAACAAAACATTTTTCTTGCCATAATTCATCGACATATTCTACAGTCAAAATATTTGAAAATTTAGTAAAAGCAAGTTTTTCTTTTCCTATTAAATGAGCCTTCTTCCCAAAAGCTTCATAATAACATCGTGCCATATAATATGCATTTGCATCACTTCCCAATATCAAAATTTTAAAATCTTGAGTCATAACTAAATCACATCCTTTAATATAAAATTTCTTTTTCTTCTTTATTGTTTTTATGAATTCTTGCAACTCGAAAACTAATTTGATTCAATAAATGATAAGCATTTTGGTCTAAAAAACGACAAACTTCTAAAATACTTCGCTTTTTCCCAAAAATTTCAACTTCTTTACCTATTTCATATTTATTTTGTGAAAAAATTAAAATCATATCCATACAATCAGCTACAATTTTACATTTTTCATTACCAATCAAAACATACCCAAAACTTTTATCCACTCCATCAGCAAAACCAATAGGTAATGTATAAATATAGCCATCTTTCTTAGCTATATAACTAGCATTATAGCCCGCAAAATCATTGATTTTTATTTTACGCCGACTCATAATCTTAGAATATAAAGCAAAAGCAGGTTTAACATTCAAAGAATTTTCTAACTTTGTCGGACTACATTGATATTTTTTTTGTTTTTTTCTCATCTTCCATAAGTTATATTTTCCTTTTAAATTAATGTTTAAAACACGACTTTGATTAAAACCATACATGGCAATTCCAACCCGAATTCCATTACAAAAATTTAATTTTTCATGCTGTACCATAGTTAAACTTCTTCCTAAATGTACAATTGGAATTTCTTCTAAATAAATATCTTGAGTTAATTTTAAAAAACGATTTACTTGTCTATCATAATAAGGATCTTGCACTCCAGAAGTTGCAAAATGAGTAAAAATACCCTCTAAATAAAATGATTTAGAATTTTTTAAATCATAAAATGCTTCTGTTAATTCTTTTTTATTATCAAAACCTAAGCGATGCATCCCTGTATCAACCGCCAAATGAACCTTTATAACGGATGATCCAGATAAAGTAAGTAACTTTTTTAAATAAGAAAGGCAATCTACAGTAATAGTTATATTATATTTTATGACATCATCAAGCCATTTTAATGGTATAACTTCCAAACATAAAATAGGTATATTTTTATAATATTTTCGTACCATAATTGCTTCATCTAATGAAGAAACTGCCAAATAATTAATACCACCAGCAATCAGCTCTTTAACAGAATATATCCCATGATGATAAGCATTATTTTTCACAACGCCAATATAATATTCATAATTAGAGTATGTCTTAACAATTGCTTTAACGTTATTCTTTAATATTTCACCATCAATAATTGCATAAGAATCTCTATGCATCATATCACCTTCGTCATGCATTATAGCAAAAACTAAAATCACTTTTTATAAAAGCGACAAAATCTTTCAAAAAATAAACATTTAAAAAAGTAAAATTTAAAATATGAAAGAAAAAATTATCATAAATAACTATTTACTAGACGAAGAACAAACCAAACCAATATTAGAAAATAAAAAATATAGTTTAATAATACCCGGATAAGGCTCTGGAAAAACATTAACATTAGTTGGCAAAATAAAATATTTATTAGAAAAAGAGAAGATAAACCCTCAAGAAATATGTTGTCTTTCCTTTACTAACGAAGCTGTTAAAAACATGGAAAAAACTATCTATCAAAATTGTCATTTAAAAATACCTACTTATACTTTTCATAAACTAGCTTTAGCAATCTTAGAACAACAAAAAAGTGAATTTATAATTGCCGAAGAAAATTTATTAGAAAAAACAATCACTAATTTTTTTAAATATAGATTTTTAGAAAACAAAAATACTAAAAAAGCAATGTATCGTATTTGTCATATATATGGCCCTTTCAAACAAAAAAGATATTTAAATAAAAATACAAAAGAACAAGAAAAATTACTAAAAACATTTTTAAATTTATTTAAAGTAAATAATTATAACAAGAAAGATTGGTTAGCTTTTTTTAAAGAAAAGAAAGCAAAAAATTGGTTAATTTTATTATATGCAATTCATATCTTATATGAAAATGAAAAAAAACAAACTAACAGTATTGATTTTGAAGATATGATTACTTTAGCAACTGATGTTGTAAAAAATAGCAAAAATTTTCTTCCTTATAAATTAATTATCATTGACGAATTTCAAGATGCCTCCCAAAATAGATTAAAACTAATTCAAGAAATTATCAAAAAAACAAATGCCTCTTTATGTGCTTGTGGCGATGACTACCAATCAATATATCATTTTCAAGGAAGCGATATTTCTTTATTTTTAAATTTCAAAAATATCTTTAAAGGAGCAAAATATTATAAACTACAAACAACTTATCGAACAAGCAATGAATTAATAAAAACAGCCGGTAATTTTATTTTAAAAAATAAAAATCAAATAAAAAAAGAATTGCATAGTAATAAATCAATTCCCAAACCAATTAAAATAGTATATGCCAAAAATAAAAAACAAACCTTTCAAAAAATTATCAATCACTTACCAAAAGATGCGTCCATTTTTATTTTAGGAAGAAACAATTTTGATTTAAAATATTATAATAATGATTATTATAGAAAAAACCAAAATATCCGTTTTTTAACCATTCATGCTTCCAAAGGCTTAGAAGCAGATTACGTTATTATATTAAATATGATTAATGACATTTATGGCTTTCCCAGTAAACAAAAAAATCATTATATTTTAAATTTAGTAAATCAAAAATTAAATTTTCCCTATGAAGAAGAAAGAAGATTATTTTATGTAGCTTTAACAAGAGCCAAAAAAGAAGTATATTTATTAACAAACAAAAATAACCCATCTCTTTTTATTAAAGAAATTAAAAAAGAAAAAGAAGTTGAAATTATTAATTATCATCATCTAAAATAGTACTTTTTAAATATAATTTACTAATTTTTTCATACATTAAATCCATATGCAAAACCCGTTTTAAAAAAGACATAACATATATCATCAAAGTTAAAGCACAAATAATTACCAAAGTATAATCAAAAACATTCTTAGAAATTATCTCTAAATGATATAACAAATAAGCAACTATAAAAGCAATAATTGTTAAACCAAAATAAAAGAAAAAGAAAATAAAATAATAAACCAAAACATTTCGCCGCTTTACCGGTTGCAAAAAAAATGATGCAAATTTTAATTTTAAAAAAACCATTCCTAAACTCTGTTTAAATAAAATACATACAAAAGAATAAAAAATAAAAGGTAAAATTAACCAATATTTTGCAATATGAAATTTATAAATCAAATAACCCCAAAAAAAGGTTAAGACAAACAGCACAACAAAATCAATTCCAAAGGAAGCAATTCTCCTTATTAAACTAACATTTTTTCCTTTTTCATAACTTTTTTCATCAATTTCTTCTCTTGTTGGCAAAAATTTTAAAAATAAACTTCCTAAAAAATATCCTATTATTCCTCCAAAAGTATTCAAAATTAAATCATCTACATCAAATACTCGATAAGACCTTGGATAAATAAAATATAACCCCGATAATTGTGTTAGCTCAAAAAATAAAGTAAAACAAAATGTATAAAATACCGTCTTTAAAAAACCACATTTAAAATAATAATGCAAATAAACTCCAAATGGAACAGTTAAAAAAACATTAAAAATAGCTTCATAGACAACAGCATTTTTTAAAGTTGGAAAATAAGTAGAAAAATCACTAATTTCTAAACCAGTTTTCATAAATATTTCTTGAATAAAATTAAATGGTATAAAATTATAAGCCGGTTTTTGAATATTAGAAACATATTCAATACTAGGTAATGGCAAAATTACTAATAAATAAGCAGACATTACATATAATATAAATGAATAAACTACTACAGTTCGCCAAGAATTAACAGAACCAAATTTATGATATTGATATAAAACATATGGAATTGTAAAAAATAAAGCAACAATCGGAAATAAAAAAATAGCTGTTTGAATTGCTTCTACAAAATTACTCATAACTTTCCTCTTTTCTTAAAATAGTATATCATAAATAAAGTAATATCCAAAAATAATAATAATAAAATAATATATAGAAAGGAAAACAAGAAATGAAAAAAATTAAAAATTATTTTTGGGCAATTTTAATTCCAGTCCTTATAGGAATTATTGTTGGCATTTTAATTAATAGCAAATTAGACTATAACAATTTAATAAAACCACCCTTTGCTCCACCCAGCATTCTCTTTCCCATTGTCTGGTCAATACTATATGTTTTAATGGGTATTTCTTACGGAATATTAAAAAATGACCAATTAAATAATTCTAAAATTAAATTTATTTATTATTTTCAATTATTTATAAATGCATTATGGTCAATTTTTTTCTTCCTCTTAAAATGGCGATTATTTTCTATTTTTTGGATAATTATCTTAGATATAACAGTTTTAATTATGATTTTAGAAATGATTAAATCAAAAAAAATTGCCGGACTTTTACAACTGCCTTACTTTTTTTGGCTAATATTTGCTACATATTTAAATATAAGCATCTATTATTTAAATTAACAGTTATAAATTTTTAAATGTCTTATTAATAGTTTAAAAATAGTACCAACTGTATAAGTCGGTACTATTTAATATTTGGTCAGTATTTAGATTATTGCAAACATTAATTTATTCAAAGTTTAAAATAATAATAAAAATCTCTTTTTAAACAAAAACAAGAACAAGACAAAATAAAAACCCTTCAAATAAGGGATAAAATCAATTTGGTGCCTAAGGCCGGACTTGAACCGGCACGGGTTTTAACACCCGCAGGATTTTAAGTCCTGTGCGTCTACCTATTCCGCCACTTAGGCAAAAGGCACTTGTCTTAATTTCATAAGACAAATAAATTATAATATTAAAATATTAAATAATCAAGTATTTTTTAAAAAAATTTGTCTTTTTTCGATATCTATGTTAGACCATATTGATTAAAGAGACGAAAAATGATATTATAAAAAAGAGATGATAAAAATGAATGAAGT
>CANRJL010000047.1 GCA_947630935.1 uncultured Bacilli bacterium
GGGCTTTGACAGTGCTACAAATTATTTATTCTGGCAAAGCCAAGGAGCTCAAAATACATATATGTTTAAAGGTTCCAAAGGTAATTGGAAAGTAGAAAGAACATTTATAACTAATTCAGGTGATGCGGTCGGCTTAATTCATGGTGGAGCATGCAAACCAACCGCTGATGGAGGTCCTAATAGTGCATGTTATGGAGTAGGTGTTCATTTTAACTTAAACAAAGTAGGCGAGATTGATTACCAAGGTTCTAATATTCCAGTAATCTGGAAAAGAGGAATATATGATAATCACCGTTCCAACCCATGGCATACTTAGGGAACAGGAGAACATTATCCAGCATCACATGGTTGTACCCGCTTTTTAGAGTCTGATATTATATGGTTAGCAAGTCAAATTAATAAAATAACTGGAAGTCGAATAATTGATTTTTAAGGAGACAAATTGAATTTATGAAAAAGAAAACAATATTTATTATAATCGGAATTATTGCTTTAATTGGTATAATAGCAGCTGTTATCTTTTTGGTTTTTAAACCTAAAGGGCAAATTAAAGATTCTTTTACAATTAATGAATTATTCCCAATTTATTATGATTCAACAATTCAAGAAGAATATACAGGCTTTCTTTACAAAAAAAATTATACTGTTGATACCTTAACCAATAAAGAAATAACTGTACTGTTTATCGATTATTATTTAGCTAATTACGATGTTTTTAACCAAGAAAATACCGAAGACCAAAATCATTATCAAAAACAAATATCTACAAAGGAAGCTGAAAACGTATTAACAAAGATGTTTGGCCCAAATCATAAACCTATGGTATTAGAAGATATAACATATGGTTGTAATAAAAGCCTAAAAAAAGTAAATGATGGTTATATTATTGGTGCCGATGACATTGAATTTTGCGGACTTTATGATGAAGATAGAGAGCAATATATTTCATTTATTAGCAATCAAGAAAAAACTGATGATAGTATTATAATTACATTACGCGTTGGTTATGTCGTTCCTTTAGTTATCGAAGATGAGTATTATGAATTATCAGCATATACTGATGAAACTAAAAGTGAATTTATAGCTAATAATTACAGCTACGATTGCTTAGGTGGTAATGACCCATCATGTTATGCTTCTTTTCCTGAATATAAACTTGTCATGAAAAAAGCAAAAGATAAAAATTATTACTTCTACAGCATTTCTAAAGTTTAAAAGTAAAACTGCTCAAAAAGCAGTCTTTTTCTTCTTATTTTAATTTTGTACATATTTTTTTCCCACTTTTCAATTTTTTTGTTGACATAGGGGGGGGGTATTATGTTATAATTTTTTCTATGAAAGATAGAAAAGAGAATAACAAATGAAGCTAAAAAGGTTAGAAAAAAATAAGTATAAAAAGATATTACTATCAATAATAATTGGCATAGTTCTTATATGTGTAGGTATATTTATAGATAAAACATTTTCACTATATCAAGTAAATAAAAGTTTTGAATTTGTCAATGGTAAAGTAAATTACTATGGTAAAAGTGATGTCTATTTTGCCTATTATAACGGGACTACTTGGTTAGATGATATTCCAAAGAAAAATAATGCTGATAATTTAGTCTATGACCATGCTGTATGTGATAATGAAGCTGAAGTAGAATGGAATGAAGAAGAATGGACACCTAAAGTTAAAAATTTAACTAAAGCTAAAACAAGATGTTCCTTGTATTTTAAAGTAGAAAAGGATACAACCGTGCCTGAAATAACGATGTTAAAAACCGGAAGTTATGATTATATTTATTATTATGATACTTTAATAGCAACGGCTAAGTTTGGACGATTAGGTGGCACGTTAGAATGTAAGGCAACAAGTTATAATAATAAAGTAGTAAGTAAAATAAGTGATATAAATATGTTAGGAAACCATACAGTAGAATGTACGGCAACTGGAAATAATGGTTTAAAAACTACTAAACAAGATACTTATAATATAGATGAAACATTTGATTACAATAATGGTCTTAACTGTACTGGAAATTGTAAAAAAATTGTTGACCTTATGTACTTACAAAATGGGATGCTTCAATATGGGCCATATATTGCTATGAAAAAAGGTTGTTATCGAATTTTTTACTATGGCTCATTATTAACTATATAGCTAATAATTTAGAACTTCAAAGTAGGAGTGATAATTGGGTTGGTGAAGTAACCAAATTAAACTATATATACTCAGATTTAAATTATTATGTAAATATTCCTAAGGATATGCAAGCTGTTGAATTTTTAGCAACAAATAATTCTAAATACATAGTGGCAATTTATAAAGTTACGGTGAACTATATAGGTGAAACTTGCCCAGCATGATATAATGCTGTTTTTTTATGTGTAAAAAAGTGTAAAAAGTTCAAAAAATAAAAAATTAGAATTAAAACATTCTTTACTTTTTTATAGCAATCTTGTATCATTATGGTAGGCAGTGGTAGACTGTGGGAGAAAGTGGGGGATGCTTATGTTTATGGGTGAATATCATCATACCATTGATGAAAAAGGCCGACTTGTAATCCCTACTAAATTTCGTATGAAATTAGAAGACGAATTTGTAGTCGCACGAGGCTTAGAAAAATGTTTATATATTTATTCTAAGAAAGACTGGAACAACTTAGTTTCGAAATTAAATACTTTACCTTTTACTAAAAAAGATGCTCGTGTTTTTATTCGTAGTTTTTTCTCTGGAGCCACTGAAGGAGAGTTCGACCGTCAAGGAAGAACAATCATTAGCTCTGTCTTATGCAATTATGCCAAATTAAAAAAAGAGTGCGTAATCATTGGGGCCAATGACCGCATTGAAATTTGGGATAAAGAATCTTGGGAAGATTTCTTAAAAGACAACGAAGAAAAGCTAAGTGATTTAGCTGAGAACTTATTTATGGAGTAGCAAAATGAAGCATTACACAGTTTTAAAAAAAGAATCTATCGAAGGTCTTGCAATTAAAGAAGATGGAGTTTATATTGATGCAACACTAGGTTATGCAGGGGACGCAATAGAAATACTAAAAAGAATAAAAAGGGGTAAACTATTCGCCTTTGACAAAGACCTAGAAGCCATCAATTATTCTAAACAAATACTAAGCGATACCAAAAAAGAATTTCACTTAATTCATAGCGATTATGTAAATATAACCGAAAAGTTAAATGAATATGGTATTTCCAAAGTTGATGGTATTTTATTTGATTTAGGTGTTTCTTCTGTGCAATTAGATGAAAATCGAGGTTTTACCTTTATGCGAGAAGAACAACTAGATATGCGTATGAATAAGGAAGATGCCCTTACAGCTAAAGAAGTATTAAATACTTATTCATATGAAAAGTTAAAAGACATCTTTTATCGTTATGCTGAAGAGAAAAAAAGCCCTTGGGTTGCCCGCAAAATTGTTGAAAATAGGCAAACAAAACCTTTTGAAACAACTTTTGATTTTGTAAACTGTATAAAACAAGCCGTGGGTGAAAAATATTTTTACGAACATCATCCTGAACGACCTCTTTTTCAAGCAGTTCGAATTGAAGTAAATCAAGAACTAGACCATTTGCAAAAAGCTTTAGAAAAAAGTATAGCTTTATTAAAACCCCAAGGTCGTCTAGTAGTTATTACATTTCATTCATTAGAAGACCGAATTGTTAAAAAAATATTCCAAAAATACAGTACAATTGACGAAAAAGTAAAAGGCTTACCCGAAATTCCTGAAGCATATTTACCAAAATTAAAAATAATCAATAAAAAAGTTATTGTTCCAACCGTAGAAGAATTAAAAGAAAATAGCCGAAGTGCAAGTGCGAAATTAAGAATTGTAGAAAGGACTAATGTTAAATGAAAAGAAAAAAAACAGCTAAAATTAAATTATTAAGAGGCGAAAAGCTATTAAGCGTCCTTATTTTATTGATGCTTATTTCTTTACCTATTTGTACAGTTTTTACAAAAGCAGTCCTATCTGAAACTAATATTTCTGTGGAACAATTAAAAGATAAAATTGAAGACCAAGAAGGCAAAAATGAATCATTAAGCATGCAAATTGATGAATTAGCAAGTTTGGATAAAATTCAAGAGGTTGCCAGCGAAAAAGGTTTGTCGTATAATAATACTAACATTAAAAACATTAATGAATAGAGGACTGATTAAAGCGTGAAAAAACCAAGGAAATATATAAAAGTTCACATTAATTTAAAATTGACGATGCTTATTGTCAGTCTTTTTTTCTTTGGTGCAATTGTTAAATTATGTTATGTCGTTATAAGTCCTAAAGTCGATGGCATTGATTTAACTGAATTTGCTAACAATCGAAATACAGCTAAAGAAACTATTTATGCTGAACGGGGAACAATATATGATAAAGAAGGCAACCCTTTAGCTAAAAATGCAAATTCTTATAAAATTATTGCGTTTTTATCACCATCTAGAACTACTAATATGGAAAACCCTCAACATGTTGTAGAAAAGGAAAAAACTGCTGAAAGTCTTTGTAATATTTTAGATAAAGAAGCCGATAAAAAAGATTGCATTGAAACTATTACTAACTATTTAAAACAAGATTTATATCAAGCTGAGTTAGGAACATGGGGCAAAGTAAGTGAAGAAGAAAAAAGAGCTATTGAAGCTTTAGAATTACCTGGAATAACTTTTGAAACATTAGCTAAAAAGCGCCAATATATAAATTCCTCTTGGGCCAGTTATATCCTTGGTTATGCTAAAACTGATGAAAATGGCAATATTCGCGGTGAATTAGGAATTGAAGGCTATTATGATGATATTTTAAAAGGAAAAGATGGTTTTGTTGAATATCAAAAAGATGCCTATGGCTATCAAATGGCTAATACTCCGGAAAATAGAAGCGAAGCTAAAAAAGGTTCTGATATCTATCTTACTATTCAAAGTGATATTCAAAATATCTTAGAAAATGCGATTGCTACTTTTTCGAAAAATAATAAAATGGACTGGGCTATAATGGCCGTTATGGATGCTGAAACAGGCGATATTGTTGGAAGTGCCACCAATCCTAGCTTTAACCCTAATAATTTAAGCGGTCTAGAAAGTTATTTAAACCCTTTAGTTGGTTACCAATATGAACCTGGAAGTACTATGAAAACTTTTAACTGGATGGCTGCAATGGAAAACAAAATATATAATGGAAGTGAAAAATATCGTTCAGGAAATTTAACATTAAAAGACAACACCCTTATTAGTGACTTTAACAAATATGGGTGGGGCGATATTGATTATGATACTGGTTATGCTTATAGTTCTAATGTTGGGGCAGCTAATTTAGCCTTAAAATTAGGTGCATCAAAGTTAACTGATTTTTATAATTTATGTGGTTTTGGTTCTAAAACAGGAATAACCTTACCATCTGAAGAAGATGGTTTAGTAGATATCATTTATGAATCAGAATTAGCTAACGCAAGTTTTGGCCAAGGAGTTTTAGTAACACCTATCCAAATGCTTCAAGCCCTTAGTATCATTGCTAATGAAGGAGTAATGATAAAACCACAAATAGTTTCTAAAATTGTAGATAGCCAAAAAAATGTTACTTTTGCCGCCAAAAGAACAGAAGTTGCAACTGTAACTTCTAAAGAAACAGCTCAAAAAATGAAAGATTTAATGTATAAAGTTGTCTATGATGGCTTAGAATTTAATTATGCCTATCAACCTAAAAGTATAACTTTAATTGGTAAAACCGGAACAGCTGAAATAGCTAGTGAAAATGGGGGATATTTAAAAGGCACCAATGATTATGTTCGGTCTTTTGCTGGTATGTTTCCTTATGAAAACCCTAAATACATTATTTATTTTGCTACTAAAAGAAATACTGGTGGCGATATTCCTAAAACTGTATCTAGTACAGTGGAAGACATTGCCCGAGTTACAAATTTAATTGAAAATAAAAACGATGTAGATAAATCAAAAATAGTCACTATTCCGCAATATATTAATCATTCTGTTCAAGATGTAACTGAAGATTTAAAAAAGCAAAAATTAACTCCAGTAATTCTTGGTAATGGCAAAATTATTATTGACCAATATCCTAAAGCAGCAACTAAAACAGTCGATACAGCTAAAGTCTTTCTTCTGACTAATGGTTCAGAAATTAAAATGCCTGATGTTACCAATTGGAGTGCTAATGAAATTATTAGACTTTGCAATATGCTTAATTTGCAATATACCTTAAAAGGTTTTGGCAATGTCTTAAGTACTAATATATTAAAAGATACTGTAATAGATTCCAAATCTATGAAAATAGAAATAACCCTTGGTTAATCTTGTTTTTTAACTAAATACAACGGCTTTTCATTTAAGACAAAATGGGAAACCGTATTTATAATGGCATAGATATTTTGTTCAATTATCCATAAAGGTTTTCGCAACGTCGGACATTGTTTTTTAGCAATTTTAATTAAAGGTAATACATAATTAACAGTTTCTAAGACATATTCTTGCATTTTTTCTGTGGAAAAAGCATTAGCCATTGTTGATAAATTATGTAAGCGGTCAACTAATTTAATAAGCAAAGCCGGTATACAATTTTGAATTTTGGCATAATAATCTTTTAAAGCTTCATCTTTTGTTTCATTTTTTTGTTGAATAAAAGTTAAAAGCCAAACAATTTGTTTAATTTCATTAGCAATTGGGACTATAGTTAAATCTGCTTGTTGGTCTTCAATTGTATCATGTAAAAGACTACTTGCTAAAAGAACATCACTATCGATTCCTAAATCAATCAAAAAAACTGCGACAAACATAGGATGAATAATATAAGGCTCGCCATCCTTGCGTTTTTGTTCACTATGTATTTCTCTTGCTAGGGGCAAAGAAATTAAAGAATTAGTGTAATCTTTGGCTTCACAATAGCCTCTTAAATAAGTATACATTTTTTCAACCGAAATCTTATCTTTCAAAACTAAACTACCTCTTTTCTATAGACAATATACCATAAAACAATGTATAATAAAAATATATATTTTTTATAAAAAATATAACAGGAGGTTATAAATGAATTTAAATTTATGGTTATTATTTTATGAAGTAGCTCGCAAAAAAAGTGTTACCAAAGCCAGCAAAGACCTGCATATTTCACAACCAGCCATTACTAAACAAATAAAAAAACTAGAAGAAATATGTGATTGTAAATTATTTATTAGGACTAAAAAAGGGGTTATTTTAACTAAACCTGCCCAACAGATATATAAAGATGTTGAACAGGCTTTAAATATATTTTCAACAGTAAATAAAAAAATTAGAGAAGGTAACGACTTATTAGTTGGAACTATAAGAATAGGAATAAGTACGACTCTTGCTAAAAACTATTTAATGCCCTATATAAAAAAATATCATCAAATTTATCCTAAAGTAGTTTTTGAAATAAGTACTGACCCCACTAGTAAATTGAAAGAAGAATTAAAAAAAGGTAATTTAGATTTTATTATTAATAAATTTCCTTTAGTTATAACAGATGATTTTAATTATCAAAAATTAGGAACTCTAGAAGATATATTTGTTGTTAATAAAGAATATAAAAATCTTTTAAAAGAACCATTAGCAATAAAAGAATTAAGTAATTATCCTATTTTAATGCAAAAACAGCCTTCCAGTTCCCGCGATTTTATTGAGAAATTTTGCAAAGAAAATAAAGTTGTTCTACATAGTATTATGGAAATAGCTTCATCTAATTTATTAATAGAATTTGCCAAAATAGGTTATGGAATAGGCGTTGTTACTAAAGAATATGTTACCAAAGAATTAGCTACAGAAGAATTATATGAATTAAATATTAACCAAAAAATACCTAAACGAGATTTTGGAATAATTTCTTTAAAACAAAATTATTTATCTAAATGTTGTACTATATTTTTAGAAATTTTAAAAACAAATTAATAATATTATTTAAACGTGTCTAAAATAAGTTTTGCAAACTTGATTTTGACACTTTTTTATTTTTCTATATCTATGTTAGACCATATTGATTATCATTCCAATAATCCATAAATAAATAAGAAGTATTAGGATAATCTCTAAT
>CANRJL010000048.1 GCA_947630935.1 uncultured Bacilli bacterium
TACTTTAAAGAGATACCAAAAGCTCAATTTCCAGGAATGAAAATACCTTTAGTTGAAGCAGGTGATGGTTTATATGCGGTCGAACATAGTAACTTAACTAGTTTAGGTAGTGGTTGGAATAAAACAGAATATCGTTATGCCGGAGTAAACCCAAATAATTATGTTAAATTTAATAATGAGTTATGGCGAATAATTGGTTTAGTCAATGTTCAAACAGACAGTGGTGTAGAACAAAGAGTAAAAATAATTAGAACAAATGGCATAAGTGGACAAAAAGATTTTGGCAACTATGCATGGGATAGAGATAAAAATTCAGGCTATACAAATAATTGGACAACAAGTAAATTAAAAGACATGTTAAATGGAATATATTATAATAGTGGTAAAGGAGAATGTTATGCAGGAAGTAATGGTAGTGATCCAAGTCAAAGTACCTGTGATTTTAGTGGAAGTAGTGCTACTTATCCAAAAGGTTTAGATGATACTGCAAGACAAATGTTGGATAGTGAAATTATATGGAACATCGGTGGATGGAGAGCATCAAGTATAACAGCAGATACATTTTATGAAAAAGAGAGAGGGACAAGTACTGGAAGCAGTAACACGTATCCAAATGTCTGGACAACAGCCAATGATACTATTTATCATAGTGGGTTAGGCTTAATGTATCCCAGTGATTATGGATATGCGACACATGGAGGATCAACAGGAAGAGCAAGTTGTTTTGCCAAAGCATTATATAATTGGGATGGAAGTAACTATAAAACAGATTGTGCAAATAATGATTGGCTAAAACCAAGTAGTGGATATAATTGGACTTTATCGCCGTATTCTTCGGGCTCGGACCTTGCGGTCCGTGTCACTTCTGACGGGTGTGTCAGCTACGGCGGCTACAGCGTCTACCTCGCGTACGGTGTTTGGCCAACAGCCTACCTAAATTCTTCGGTTAAAATAACTGGTGGAAGTGGGACTATTGGTTCACCATTTACCTTGAGTTTATAAAAAGAGTATCTACTTTTTTTTAATACGTGTTATAATTTTATTATTGAGGGTGATTGTAATGCGCAAGATTATTGATGGTAATGGTGCTTGTAGTGAGATGGCATATTTGTTTAGTGAACTAGCTTGTATTTATCCTATTACACCATCTAGTCCAATGGCTAGTAATATTGACCATATGAGTGTTAAGGGAAGATTGAATTTTTGGCATGATAAGGTTCGAGTTATTGAGATGCAAAGTGAAGCTGGAGCTGTTGGTGCTCTTCATGGTGCTTTGCTTTCTGGTAGTTTGGCTACTACTTTTACGGCTAGTCAGGGTCTTCTTTTGATGATTCCTAATATGTATAAGATTGCAGGGGAAGGGCTACCTGGTGTTATTCATGTAGCTTCGCGGACTGTTGCAACTCATGCGTTATCTATTTTTGGAGACCATTCGGATGTTTATGCAGTAAGACAGACTGGTTTTTGTATATTATGTAGTAATAATGTGGCTGATGCTTATTATTTAGCTGCTGTAGCTCATTTGAGTGCAATTAAAGGTGGTTTGCCTTTTCTGCATTTTTTTGATGGTTTTAGGACAAGTCATGAATTGAATGTTATTGATACTTTAGATGAAAAAGATTTAATTTCTTTAATTGATATGGATAAATTGCAAGCTTTTAAAAATCGTAGTATAAATGTTGGTTCTTGTTTACAATATGGTATGGCAGAGAATGAAGATATTTATTTTCAAAGTTTGGAAGCAAGAAACCCATTATATAATGAAATGCCGGATGTTGTTTCTTATTATATGGAACAGATAAATCGTTTAGCTAAGACGCATTATGCACCTTTTGAATATTATGGTTGTGCTGATGCTACTTGTGTTATTATTGCTATGGGAAGTGTTTGTGACACTATTCGGTTAGTTATTGATGAAGAAATGAAAAAAAATCGGAAATTGGGAATGATTTCTGTCCGTTTGTATCGACCTTTTTCGGCTTTATACTTAAAGAAAGTTTTACCAGCAAGTGTTCGCAAGATTGCGGTTTTAGACCGTTCAAAAGAAGCCGGAAGTAGTGGAGAACCGTTATATTTAGATGTTTTAAGTGCTCTTAGTGATGAAGATATTAAGATTGTTGGTGGAAGGTATGGAATTAGTTCTAAAGATACTACTCCTCAAGATATTTTAGCTGTCTATGATATGTTAGATGGTACTTTAAAGAATTCTTTTACGATAGGTATTGTCGATGATATTACTCATTTAAGTTTGCCAACTAGGGAATATTCTATTAATTTATCTTTATTAGAGATTAAAATATATGGCTTTGGTTCTGATGGAATGGTTTCGGCTAGTAAAGATTTGTTGAAAATTATTGGTAAAGATAAGTATGTGCAAGGATATTTTGAATATGATTCTAAAAAAAGTGGGGGTGTTACGATTAGCCATCTAAGAATTGGCAATAAACCTATTTTAGCGCCTTATTATGGAAATAATACTGATATAACAGTTGTGACTAAAGATGAATATTTTCATAAATATCATTTATTAGATGGAGTTAAGGAAAATAGTCTTTTGCTTATTAATACAAATGATGAAAAAGGTTGTTTTGCTAAGATGACTAAATATGATTATGAGATTATTAAGCAAAAGCATTTGAAAGTTTTGATGATTGATGCTGATAAAATTGCTTTAGATTGTCATATAAAGGGAAAAATAAGTAAAATTATTGAAATTATTTTGTTAGAATTATTAGGTATTTCAAATGCTTATGAAATATTAGCTGAGCGAATTGCTCTTGATTATGCAGTAAAGGGAAAAGATGTTGTTATAAATAATCAAAAAGCGATAGCAAAAGCTTTAAAGAATGTTAAAAATCATTTTTATTCTTTAGATGTTTCTTATGATATTAATTTTAAGTCTTTATCAGTTTTTGAAGCAATTCATCATCGAATGGGTGGACAATTAAGTACTTCACAAGTTAAAGATGTTTGTAATGGAGCATTTCCTTATGCAATGAGTAAGTTAGAAAAAAGAGCAGTTAGTTCGTTAGTTGCTAAGTGGGATTTTGCTAATTGTATTCAGTGTGGAATGTGTTCAATTGTCTGTCCTCATGCTGTAATTAGACCTTTTTTACTTACAAATGATAAAGGAATTGAAGCTGTTCAAGCAAAAGGACAACACTTTTATATAGGAATTAGCGAAGCTGATTGTACTTCTTGTGGTTTATGTGTGCAAGTTTGTCCAGGAAAGAATGGTAAAAAAGCTTTAACATTAGGTAAATATGATAATAAGCAAGCTGATTTTGTTAATCATTTGTTTAATCATTATGAAAATCCTAAATTGTTTTCTAAATTTACAGTAAAAGGTAGTCAACTAGAAAAACCACGTTTTGAGTTTTCAGGAGCTTGTGCAGGATGTGGGGAAACTAGTTATATTAAGTTATTAACTCAGTTGTTTCAAGATGAAATAATAATTGCTAATGCAACAGGATGTTCATCTATTTATGGTGGTAGTGCACCTTATACTCCTTATAGTATTCCGTGGGCTAATAGTTTATTTGAGGATAATGCTGAATTTGCTTATGGGATGCATTGTTCTTATCAGACAAAAAGAGAACGTTTAAAACAGTTATTAACTACTGCTGATGAAAGTGAAACGATAAAAGAACTTGCAAAAACAATTCTTGAAAATTTTGATAATAATGATATTGTTTTAGATGCGGTTAAAAAATTAGCTTTGGAACCAATTTCGCAAGAACTTAGGGAATTATTAAATTACGCATCTTTTCGAGTTGTTTGGGCTATTGGTGGCGATGGTTGGGCTTATGATATTGGTTTTGGAGGAATTGACCATATTTTAGCAAGTAATGAAAATGTTAAAATATTAGTTTTAGATACTGAAGTATATTCGAATACTGGCGGGCAAATGAGTAAATCATCGCATATTGGGCAAGTGGCTGAATTTGCTGATTTAGGAAAGAAAAATGAAAAAAAAGATTTATTTAAGATTGCAATGTGTTATCCAAATTGCTATGTTGCTAGTGTTAGTTTAGGAGCAAATATGATGCAAACTATTAAGGCTTTTAAGGAAGCTCAAGAGCATCAAGGGCCAAGTATTATTATTGCCTATTGTCCATGTGTTGAACATGGAATTAATGGAGGCCTAAGTTGCACCACAAAAGAACAAAAATTAGCTGTAGATGTTGGTTATTTGTTATTAATGCGTTATTATCCGGAGCAAGACTTATTAAAGTTAGATTCTAAAGAACCTGATTTTACAAGATATTCAGAATTTTTGGATAATGAAGTACGGTATCATTCTTTAAAATTGAAAGATAAAAAATTGGCTAAGATACTTTTAGATAAAAATTTAGAAGATGCCAAAAAACGATATATTTATTATCAAAAAAAAGCATTAGAAAAAAATGATTAATTTCATTTTTTTTGTTGGTCAAATTTTTTGGCTAAAAGAAATGATTGTGAATCATTTAATGGTATTATAGTTGAAGAAGTTTGAAAAATATTTTTTTCTACATCTACATAAAAATCGTATAAATCAATATTATTAAAATCTTTTGTTAATTTAGCATAATTTGCTTGAGCTAAAAGGCTAGGGTTATTTTTGCCAAATTTTAAAATAGAATCTTTTTGAAGAAGACAAGAACAACGCTTAGTTAATGTGAAATATAAATTTAAATAATAATCTTTAACATCAATATTTAATGTTTCTTTGATAATATCTTTTTCGAGACAATGCGTAATTATATTTGGGTTGGTAATGTTTAGTGAATAAGCACTCATTAAAATATTTATTTGATTTTGCCAAGTTTCATTTGTTAATATTGCAATGATATTTTTGGCTTGCTCATAACAAATTGAATCTACTATGGGATAACTATCAGAAACTTTTATATTGTTTTTAAGATAATCTAAAATTAAACTTTTAATATGATTGATATCTATTTCGGTTAATTTTTGTTGATATAGAATGGATGCTTCTTTAATTAAAAAATAAGTTGCTTTTATTTTATAATTTGTAAATATTAAATCTTTTCGGCTGGTTATATCTAGAGCATTATATTCTTGGTCGTTAAAGCTTATATTTTGTAAAGATATTTGCTGTTTAAAAAAATCGTAAAATTCTTTTAATTCAGGATAGAAAATTGAAGAGTCATATCCTAAATTAATTTTTTCACATAAATAAATATAAATTAAATCATTGATATTGAAGTTATTCATAAATTAGTCACTTCCTTGTTCTGAATTATCCTAGCATAGGTTTGAAAAAGGTACAAGAATAAAATATTATTTTTTTATTAATATATGTTTCTTTGTCTTAAACATTTACAAATAAAAAATTTGCATGCTATAATAAGTTATAGTAAAAGAGGTGGTAAAAATGGAACCAGAAAATGAAATGATGGATGAAGAAAAAACTGAAAATGTTGAAGAAAATGTTGATGGTTCTTTAAATACAAATGATGCCTCAATTAATACTAAAAATTTAGAATCTAATGAAGCAGATATGACTTTAAGTCCTCCAGATAGTGGGGAATTTATAGCAAAAGGTTCTAAAAAATTAATTAAATTGTTATTACAAAGAAAAGTTATTCTTTTGGGAATTGTTGGGCTTGCTCTTATTGTAATTTTGGCTATATTTTTGGGAGGTAATATTTCTTCAGAAGTTATGGACTATCGATATATGGAAAGTGTAAAAGATACTTGTGAAGAGGTTGAAATTATTTATCGGCCTTATGGAAGTGATGAAGAAACTACTAAAACAATGAAATTAGAAGATTATATTGATGCAGCAACTTATGCTTATACAAAAGATTTTAAAGAACAAGATGATAGTACTTATCATGTTTATAAATCTTTGGCAATAGCTTTACGAACTGAGGTTGTGGCAAATGATTGTAAAATAACTTATCGAGATAAGAACATTACTAAAAAACCAACTAGTGGGGATAATATGTCGGTATTAGATTCGGCATTAAAAAATTCACGTGGTATTGTTTTATCTAAACAAGGAAGAAGTAAAATATTAGCAGCTCATGTTTCAGATTTTTGTTATAGTTTAAATGATGGGGAAAATTATACAATTTTTCAAGTTGCTAATTTTAAAATTCCAACATCATGGGTTACGGCTAATGTTTTAGGTGTATATCGTGATTGTCCATGTAATCAACCAACATCAGATTTGCCAAGTTGTTTTACTAATGGAACAACTGATGGTGAATGGATGCATCAAGATGATGCTTCTGGATATAATGTATATGGAGCTCTTTATTTGTTAGAAGAATATGGAATGAATGCCGAAAGTATTTTAAAATATTTTTTTGGAAATGTTGATTATTGGACGATTGAAAAGGAAGAAAAAGAGGAAGATGAGGAAAAACAATTGTGTGGAGCGATGGATTTACATAGTACAACGTTATCTAAAGCACAATTTGTGCAAGCTTTGGAAAATTATAATGGTGATTCGTCAATTTATATGGAATTATTTAAAGCTAATGCTGGAATGATTTATGATGTTGGAGTTGAAAATAATTTGAATCCTGAATTTATTGTGGCACGGGCAGTTAGTGAAGGTTTTTCACCTGGAACTGATAATAATTTTTGGGGTTGGAATTGTACTAATACAGGTGGAGGTTTAGATTGTCGTCATTTTTCAAGTGATTTTCGGCAAGCTGTTATTGAATATGCAAATTTAGTAGTTAATCAATATACGGATATGGAAGATTTATTAATGCGTTATGCTCAATTGGGAACTTATTGGTATAATCCGGGAAATTGGTCTTTAGGAGGATGTGCTTATAAAGATTCGGTTTTTCCAGATGAAGTTCCGGCACGGGTAGCTGATGCTTGTTCACCTAATAATTATTGCGATTCAGCTGGTAATGGTTATTGTGTGCCTGTTTTAAAAGAAGAACAATATTTATATGGGCAATGGCAGATGAGAAAAATGATGGCTACGCGAAAAGCTATTTGGGGTTTAGAAGAGTATGATTGTAATGTTCAAGCTAGTGGTGCTGGATGTATGTGGTGGCCAATTGGTAGTTCTTCAACGACGGTTGAAAATGGTGAAGTTTTTGCTAAAGGAAGTCCTGAAACAACAACAATAACTAGTGGTTTTGGGGGAAGAAATGACCCGACTGGTAATTCAGGAAATTATCATCCAGCAATTGATATTGGTGGAGGACGCGAGGGTGGTACCAATATTATTGCAACAGCTGATGGAGTTGTAACAGATATTTATACAGGATGTATTGCCGGAGATACTTTTTGTGGAGGACGATTAGGCAATGCTGTTTATTTAAAACATAGTGATGGTTCGACAAGTCGATATGGTCATTTATATGAAGTTAAAGTAAATGTAGGAGACCAAGTAAAACAAGGTCAAGTAATTGGTTTAATGGGAAATACGGGAGATTCAACAGGCCCTCATTTAGATTTTCAAGTAGTTGTTAATGGTGAGAAAGTTAATCCTTTAAATTACGTTTCATCTTCTGATGCTAGAAAAAAATGTAGTGGCGATGGAAGTGTAGTAACTGGAAATAGTAATGCTCAGACAATTTGTTTAACATTAAAACAAAATGGTTATTCTGATGATGCAATTGAAGGTATTATGGGAAATTTAAAAAGAGAAACTACACAATTAGACCCAAACGTGGTAAATTCTTCTTATTGTTCTGGAATTGCTCAGTGGTGTGGTAACCGAAATGAGTCTTTAAGAAGTACTTATGGTTCTTCTTGGAATCGACTTGATAATCAATTAAAATTTATGTTAAATGAATTAAACTCAGGTTACAAAAATGTTGATAATTATTTAAGAGAAAATCATACAATTAGTGAATATGCCGATTATTTTTGTAATTATTTTGAAATAC